>JAMOOZ010000322.1 GCA_027064885.1 Desulfurococcales archaeon | reverse complement strand
GTGATGTAGTTGCGGTGGGCGGGCGCCCTTTCGAGTCTCCCAGCATACGTAGCTCTCCGCTTAAGCAAGGCCGTTACGGAGGCGAACACCTGGTCTAAGGCACCTCCTAAACTTTACGAAGTACTTATAGTTCGAAATATTAGGATAGTGATCGATGCTCAAGAAGCTAGTACTGCACTCGATAATGGCTGTAAACGCTGGGTATACAGCCTTTCTATTCCCTCTGCTAGGGGTTCTTTACCCGGATAGAGTGCCGCTCACGTTCTACAACTTACTAGCATTCATGCTTGTCGACACGGTATGGGGAGCTATACTAGCTGTCATAGTTTACCTCGTAGCGCGTTTAGCGAGAATAGGTCTAGCTAGAGCCATAACGTACTCTATAGTGATGATGTGGACAATCTTCTGGCTTACCGCAGTACTCTCAAGCGGGGGCACCATCACGTCCCTCGACAACGTTATAGTGGTGGGCGCTGACGGCGTGGCAGCACTAATAACATGGGCTACCCTATCAAGGCTGGTTAAGCATTACACAGGAACTTAAACGCAATGCCGGAATACTTGAAATACTTGATGAGCTCGCCAAATAGGACCACTGTCACGTTACACGCATACGGTGGGTGAGCGGAATTCGAAAAGTATTTCATTCCGCCAGCATAGTGTCGTTAGGCATTAAATCAATGTTAAGTCCCCTTAAGTACTCCCTGAGCATCGAAGTGAGGCCCTACGAGGGAGTAATTGATGCGGTAGCTAAGGTCAAGGTAATTAACTCGGGGAAGGAACCTACCGCTAAGCTACTTGCGCTCCTGAATAAGGGTCTGAGGATCTCTGAGGTTAGTGCGTGTGGAGCGCGCGTGAAGTCCTTCAAGCAGTACGTAGCTAGCGTCGCGGGTGTTGAGGGGCTTCGAGTTAACGTCGTTGAGGTCACGTTAGAGGAGCCCCTAACGCCGGGGGATGAAGCCGTGATTGAGGTTAGGTATGAGGGCGCGGTCACTGGTTACGAGGACGTGTTCCCGTACGTTAAGGACAGGGTTAGTGCTGAGTATGCGTTAGTGAGGCCGGACGCGTTCTC
>JAMOOZ010000321.1 GCA_027064885.1 Desulfurococcales archaeon | reverse complement strand
TTCCTGCCCGGCGAGGCCTCTATCACGTACGACGCCACACCCATGTTTCGGAAGTCCTTACACGTGCGTCCATCCCTCACACCTGTCTTCCCTTTCTCAGTGATCGCGAGTAATGGGTAGTAGATTATCCTGTGCTTAGACACGGTGAAGTTCGTGAGGGCCTGAATAACGTCGACTACACCCTCTAACGGAACCTTAACGGCTACCGTGATGCCGTCAGCGGGTTTAGTGTTCGTTAATGTTAGGACCTCCCGCAGCCGCTCCAGAGACTTCTCCTTATATATGGCGAGCGGGAGCGGTAAGGAAACATAGTACCTGCGCCGGTTAACTACCTCGGCCCTCATCAGGCCCCTCCCCACGAGCGACTCAAGTAACTTCCTGGCCCTACGTGTCGATATCCTAAGTAGCTGGCTACCTGCTCGGCACTCACCATCCCCGCCGCCGACGCCACCCTATACGCACGCACCTCCAACCTATCGATCCCCAAGGGCAGAGGGGCGCCTAATATCATCCCGTCCTTCTTATCGAACGCTACGGCGTACCCGAAGATCGCGTCCACGTAGGTTACCGCCGTACGCTCAACTATGTACTCCCGCTTCCTGAGTAAACCCTCCTTAACGACCTGCTTATACGTCAGCGCTAACTCGTAGCATGGGTAGTAATATATCCGGCACACCCTCCCCGGGCGGCAAACACCCCCGCACTTCTCGCTAAGAACAACGTACCCCGCACCGGAAACCGTACTGACTACCGGCTGCCTCACCCCAACACCCAGTTTCCTAGCCACCTCCTGAAGCACGTGACCGTTAATGATCTCCACACCCACCGCCCTAGCGTAACTCATCGCCTCAGGCGTGGCGTAGGAACTAGTGAATATTATGCCCTTATCGAGGCCTAGGTCACGCACCTCATCGTAGACCTTCATGACCACGTCCTTACTAATGGGCTTAAGCCAATTCTTGCACTCAACCAGAACCCGAACTCCGTGATCGGCGTACGGTACACCGCCAGAACATCCACCTGATGCTTAACCCCGCTCCTCCCCGTAAGGACGACGTTATGCTGCACCGAAAACCTCGCCTTCCTAAGCAACTCCGCAACAAAACGCTCGAACTCAACACCCCTATCATAGGTGGTGTAACCCACCACCCAACCACTGAGAAATTAGGTAAGCCCTAAGTAATATCGATTACCATTCCCTTATCAAAAACTACCCAGAACACCCACCACCGACACCGAACTAAGGTACGGTATCGAACCTAACCCGGCGGTGTTTAAAGTAAAGAAAATATTCGGATTAGGAAGTATTTTCTTGGGGTCTGGCCTCTCCCGCGCGGAACAAGTCAAGGGGAACGTTGATCCCGCACTTATTAGCGAGTTCAAGGAGGTTACGCAGGCAATTAGGAGAGTAGGGGAGGTATCACCGCCTGTACTTATAATTAAGGCAAGGAAATGAACTTCCAGTTGTCATCTAATAAAAGGTGCTATCTTTAGATCTTGGCTTAGTGTAAGAGACCCATGGTTTTTGCGTATAGTTCCGCTATCAGCACTGCAGTACCTGCTGCTCCTCTTATGGTGTTATGTCCTAGTACCACGTACCGTATCCACCTGTCTCCTAGCTCCTCCATCTTCTCAACTCTTCCTACTGTTACGCTCATACCGTTTCCTGCTAGCCTGTCGAGCCTAGGTTGTGGTCTGTCTTTCTCCTTTCTCACTATTACTGGTTTACTTGGTGCTGTCGGTAGCCTGAGTTCCTGTGGTAGCGACTTGAAATTCTCAAGGGTATCCATGATTTCTGATGGCTCTACTTCGTTAGATGTTTTTATGTACACTACCTCCACGTGTCCGTCAAGAACAGGTACTCTAGCCGTTGTTACTGCGATAGGGAGGTTTAGTGGCTCTATTTTTCCCTTCTTGGAGAGCTTCCCTAGTACTTTCCTGGTTTCGGTCATTACTTTTACTTCTTCTTTCTCTATATATGGTATTATATTGTCGGTTATTAAGTATGCTGGCACTCCCTGTAGTCCGGCACCGCTTATTGCTTGCATTGTAGTAACCATTAGTTGCTCTATACCGTACTCGTTAAGTATCGGGGCTAAGCTGAGTGTAAGTATCGCTGTCGTGCAGTTAGGGTTCTTGAGTATGTAGCCCTTCCACGCCCTCCTTCTTCTCTGCACCTCCAGTAAGTTAACGTGGTCATGGTTAACCTCAGGATTTAGGAGGGGTATGTCGGGTTCCATGCGCAGAGGGCTGGTATTCGACACTACAGTGAAGCCTCGTCTAGCTAAGCTAACCTCAACCGGTTCTGCAATGCTACTAGGCAGTGCTGAGAACACCATTTCAATGTCGTCAGGCACATCGTACACGCTACTAACCACTAAGTTAGCTATGTTCTCAGGTATCTTTTTGCTTAGAACCCAATTCACTGCATCGCCGTACTTTAGTCCCACACTTCTTTCGGATGCAGCAACGTATTCTACCTTGAACCAGGGATGGTTGCTCAATATTTCTATGAAGCGCTGACCCACTAAGCCTGTCGCGCCTAGAACTGCGACCGGGATCTTATCCATTCCTAATCACCTCCTCGTAAAGGCCCCTAACAATTTCACCAGCAACATCACTTTCAGCTACTAACGTTACGCTTGAATCCCCAACATACCAAAGCATTAGCTTAGTCTTATCATTGATAGCCCGAGAAAGCACATCGCGAAGTATCTCCATGTTACGTAATCCCTCACCAACGATAACGACCGCTGAAACACCTCTCTTTACATCCACGTTCCTCACGAAACTATCTCTAAGTCCTTTTAGTGCAGAAACAATGTTACTCACGTCCTTATCCTTCACCACTAACGTTATGGAGACTTCAGAGACGGGCTGGGCTATACCAACAATATTAACGCCTGAGACAGAAGCAGCCCGCATAATCTCAGCCGCCGTTCCTAGGCGTCCAACCATACTAGCACCCTCAACACTCACTAAGGCTAGATCTGTGAGCGCCACTACAGCCTTAAGCGGCGGTAATCCACCCACATCATCTATGACAGTGCCATCATTAGGCTCGTCTATTGAGGTAACTCTCACCCGTATCCCTGTACCTAGGAGGGGTTCGAACGTACGCGGGTGGAATTCCTTAGCTCCTAGGTAAGCTAGTTCCATGGCCTCCTTAAATGATAATTTACTAACGACTTGCGCATCGTCAACGAACCTAGGGTCGGCGGCCAATATGCCTGGTATATTCGTATATAACCTGACCTCCTCCGCACCCAAATACCTGGCAAGCAGTGTTGCTGTGTAGTCACTACCTCCCCTACCTAGCGTTGTTATGGCACCGTCTAAGGTACCGCCGATAAATCCCGTGACCACAGGTACTTTACCAGCCCTAAGGAGCGGTAATATTTTTGCCCTCGAGAGCCTTGATGAAATCTCGTGGATCGGCCTAGCCTCACCGAAGTTATCGTCAGTAACGATCCCAGCATCGAAACCCGAAAGGTATTCGCATGGAACCCCCTTAGAAGATAGGGTAGCGCACATTACTATCGACGATAGTCTCTCACCGAACGATAGTATATAGTCCTTGACCCTAGGGGATACTTCCCCAAGTACGCCGATCGCCCACGCAACATGCTCTAGCTCAGCCATAAGCTCCTTAAAGACCTCGTAAAATTCCTCTTTACATCCACCATTGCAGGCATCCTTCAACGCAAGCTCGTACTTCTCCTTAATCCAGCTTAGTATCGTCCTGTACTGTACGGGATGACTTACTAGTTTGATGAGGGAGTTAGTCACATTCTTCATTGCTGAAATCACAACTACGGTACCTATGCCCCGCTCAGTAAGGTTCTTGATATGGTCAGCTATTCGTGAGTAATCTGATCCGTTAGATAGTATTGACCCTCCGAACTTCGTGATTACTATTTTTTCCATGCTTAATCCCTTCCTCCCCGAACTTTATGCGCGGAAAGCAGAAGGTCGCTTAAAAGCGTTAGGGCCGTAACCCTACGTCCAGCACCTGGTCCCATTAGCAGCATCTCAGACTCATCGAGGGTTCTTATCTTAACACAATTCTGCACGCCCTTCACCTGAGCCATCACATTCTCTTCGCTAAGTGTGATTAGTTTCACCCTAGGGGCTTCATTCCTGAAGAGCACTGCAACGTACTTCACCTTCAGTCTCTTCAATTTAGCATCCTTGATGATTTCCTCAATGCTCCCATCGATCTTATTCTCGATGATCACGTTGTTGATTGAAATTGGCTTCATGCTTAACGAGTACAGTATTGATGCTTTCGCCGCTAGGTCTATGCCTTCTAAGTCAGTAGTATAGTTAGGTTCGGCATAACCCTCAACTACAGCTCTCTTCACAGCTTCTCTAAAGCTTAGACCCTCTTCGATTAAACCTAGCACGTAGTTCGTGGTACCATTCAATATGCCTACTAAGGAGCCAATTTCCCTGCCCCTTAATCCGTACATTATAAAATCCACTAACGGTGTGCCAGCCATAATGCATGCCTTAAAGAAAATCCTACACCCGAGGGAAACTGCTTTCTTCATAAAGTACTCATATCTTAACGCAAGCGGTGCCTTATTAGCTAACACAACGTCGGCGCCATTCTCTAACGCGACATCGACGTTTTCTAGGGCAGGGGCATTGAGGTCATAGACACTAGGGGTAACTTCAACAACGACATCAGGTCCCACTTTCTCTACAGCACTGCAGGCTAACTCACCCCGTATGCCCCCTTTCAGTGATGAAATAGCCCCTCTAGGAACGTCAAGAGCTTTCTCAAGGAGGTCTTTACGTATTGTGGGGGTCCCGTAGAGCACGCCCTTAGAGTCAGCTATGAACACTATACTGAACCTTATACTGAATCTCTCAGCTATAATGTACTCACGGGCTAGTAATTGGCGGACAAGCTCTCGTCCAACGTTCCCGAAACCTACCAATCCAATCTTAACTTCACGCATGACGCAACACCTCCTTAGTCAAGGCGTTCAGGTCTACCAGCAACTTGAGTTATCATAACCTGTGCCTTCACGCCACATGATGAGTAAGCCTTTTCCAGTGCTTTAGCCACAGCCCTCGCGTTACGCTCATCAACTAGAGCTATTGTTGAGGGACCTGCACCACTTAACGTGAATCCATAGGCTCCCGCCTTCATAGCGGCTTCCAAGGCTTCAGTATAGCACGGTACGTGAGGTGACCTTGCTTTAGTTACTATTACGTCATTGCTCATTCCGTACCCTGCGAGCTTAAGGTCTCCAGTTAATAGGCCTGCTAGCAGGGTTGCTAGGTATGAACTATTTTCTACATAGACATTCAAGGGTACCTCGCCAGGTGCTAGGGAGCGCATTAACTTAGTCTTCGAGTGGTGTGTACGTACGTCTGGAACCGCGACAACGAACGTTGCACTTACCTTAGTGCTCCATACCTTAATACCCGTTTTTGACTTACTGACAATTGCGAGGCCGCCAAGCAAGCTGGCAGCGACATTATCGTAATGAGGGGTACCAGCAGAAGCTACCTCGCCCTCACCCGCTAGCAATACCTTTTCCTCCCCCTTAAGCCCAAGACCTAGCATGTCATCAAGTGCATGCACAATTAAGGCAGCGGAAGCACCACTACTTCCCAAGCCTTTCCCTGGAGGAACTCCCTTCCATATCACTATGTCAACGTCGACGTCGCTACGGTACTTCCCTAGGAGGGTAAGCGCTGCTCGCTTCGCAACGCAGTTTCCCGCGAAACTACTTACCTGGTCGCTATAGGGACCGATGTACCTCACTTTGACCCTTCCTACGCCATTCATGCTCACGCGTATCTCTGCCTCATCGTAGAACGCCTGCAACGCTATCCCAAGCACGTCGAACCCCGGACCTAGGTTTGCGGTACTGGAGTATGCTCTGTACTTACCGACCCTCATCTCAACTCACCAGCCCCTTTATGATTTCCACAGCCTCGGAGGGGCTTTTAGCGGAAAATATACATGACTCGTGAGACGCGGCTGTCTCGGGATCCTTTAGGGCGTGACCCGTCGCGATAATGACTGTCACTTCATCACGGTCTATTTCCCGTGACTTAAGTAATTCCCTTAAACCTGCTAGTGGGGCTGC
>JAMOOZ010000320.1 GCA_027064885.1 Desulfurococcales archaeon | reverse complement strand
CACCTATTCCAACAGATGGCTGACCTACCCTACTGCGTCCCTCCATCGCTCAAACGCTATGCAATCGGTACAGGAATATTAACCTGTTTCCCATCGCCTACGCCTTTCGGCCTCGGCTTAGGGGCCGACTAACCCTGAGAAGTTCAACTTTACTCAGGAAACCTTGGATTTTCGGCGTGACGGTATTTCACCGTCATTATCGTTACTCATGTCAGCATAATCACTTCCAGGACCTCCACCACTCCTCTCGGTATGGCTTCACAGGCAACTGGAACGCTCCCCTACCACTCCCTGATAAATCAGGAAGTCCGCAGCTTCGGTATTGTGCTTTAGCCCCGGTACATCTTCGGCGCGGACCCACTAGACCAGTGAGCTATTACGCTTTCTTTAAAGGATGGCTGCTTCTAAGCCAACCTCCTGGCTGTCCAGGCATTTCCACATCCTTTCCCACTTAGCACAAATTTAGGGACCTTAGCTGGCGGTCTGGGCTGTTTCCCTTTCGACTACGGACCTTATCACCCGCAGTCTGACTCCCATATTAAAGATAACGGCATTCGGAGTTTAGTTGGGGTTGGTAATCTGGTAGGACCCCTAGCCCATCCAGTGCTCTACCTCCGTCACTCATCATATGAGGCTATACCTAAATATATTTCGGGGAGAACCAGCTATCTCCAGGTTTGATTGGCCTTTCACCCCTAGCCACAGCTCATCCGAGTAGTTTTCAACCTACAACGGTTCGGGCCTCCACTGGGTCTTACCCCAGCTTCACCCTGGCCATGGCTAGATCACCTGGTTTCGGGTCTACTCCATGCAACTAAATCGCCCTGTTAAGACTCGCTTTCGCTTCGGCTCCACCTAACGGCTTAACCTTGCTACATAGAGTAAGTCGCTGACTCATTATGCAAAAGGCACGCGGTCACCCGTTGCCGTAAACGGCCATAGGGCTCCCACTGCTTGTAGGCACACGGTTTCAGGTACTATTTCACTCCCCTCATCGGGGTACTTTTCACCTTTCCCTCACGGTACTAGTTCACTATCGGTCGCCAGGGAGTATTTAGCCTTAGGAGGTGGTTCTCCCAG
>JAMOOZ010000319.1 GCA_027064885.1 Desulfurococcales archaeon | reverse complement strand
ACCCACGCTTCCAGACATCGTGCTGGCGATAGACTGCCTCTCATATGACCTAGCGGTGTTTGTTGCCCTAATGTCGTTATACTACGGCACGCCCTTCCTCGTGATCGGTGCGTTACTTCTGTCTCTCTGGGCGTTCATCTTCGACGTGTTCATCTCGAAGTACCTGGTAAGGAAGGATCTAGGGGGTGGATAGAGGTGGTCAACGCCGTAATTGATCATGTACTGCTTTACGTCGGAATGACTTTAGTGAGTATTGGGGCGGCGTATGACGTGATAGCTGGAATAGGCATGATTAGGTTCCCGAACTTCTATGTTAGGCTTCATGCAGCAACCATTGGCGCCGTTGGTGGGGCCGCACTACCGTTGGTTGGTGTAGCCCTTATAGCGCTAGCGTCAGATCAGTTAGGCTCCTATAGGTTCGGTGTATGCATGGTGTGCTTGTTAACGGCTGTCGCAATACTGATCACTGCCCCCACCGGGTCACATATACTTGCGTATGCAGCATATAAGGCCCGCGCATCACCAAGGGAACCATGCGTTCATGACGCCTTAAGGAACTTCATTAAGGAGGGAGGTGAGGAGGAGTGAACCCAGCATATACTTTAAGCTTAGTTTTATATCTATGCATTACGGCTCTGATCGCTTCAATCCTAGCTATACGCTCGAGAGACTTAGTGAAGGCCGTGGCATTCTCTGCCATGCAGTCTGTTGCGTACGCTATAATCTACGCGTTACTTCTTGCCCCGGACATATTGTTTGTTTATGTTGCGGTGGGTGTAGGGATCTACCCTGTCCTCATGTTATACGCTATATCTAAGACCAAGAGGTTTGAGGAGGTGGAGGAGGGTTGAGGAAGGCTCCGTACGTAGCGTTAGCCGTGGTTGGGTGTACTGCGTTAGCGCTTGCAGTGCTTCTCGGCACCTTCGCTAGCCCTAATACTATTAGTGAGGTTAGGGCGCTAGGGAAATTCATCTTATATAATACCTTCAATATTTTCTGCAGGAGATGGTGGGCGGGTAGCCCAGAGGCTGTAACTGCTGTTCTGTGGGACTACAGAGGTTTAGACACTGTTTTCGAAACTACC
>JAMOOZ010000318.1 GCA_027064885.1 Desulfurococcales archaeon | reverse complement strand
CGGAATAATGTATAGGACTACCTCACCTACATCTAATGTTTTGATCACCTTCGCCTCTATCACACCGATCGCTTCGGCCCATGTCGGTGGCTTGACTGTGTCTGATGCTTTGAGCTTTAGGTCATACTCGCTTATTTTGTCGACATCTTCACCCGAGACTGTGCCTAGAGCGTACACCTTATCCACTAGCTCCGCAGGGGGTACGTTTATTGTTGCTTCTGGGTGGTACTGAAGACATTTGTGTGTATATGACTCCTTGTCAACCGCTACAGCAATAGTTGGTGGGTCCTCTGATACAGGGATATTCCATGACGCAGGCATGGCGTTGACCTTTCCCGTTTGGGCATAGAGTTATGAGGGCTATTGTAGGTCTTGGGTGAAGGAGGTAGTAGAACCTCCCCTGAATTGGGTAAGCTCCGTCAACATCCCCCTAAACAGTATTTTTCTCCGAGTTTAGTTGTGATTTGTCAGAACAGGTTTTATTCTCTCCGACAGGATCCAGTGTCGGTGATTCAATGCGTTTCCGGGAGGCCGTGTCAGCGCTCATTACCGTGGTACTAATAGTGATGGTGTCGGTTGCACTAGTCTCCGTCTACTTCCTGTTCATACAAGGTTACATCACGAGCACAGGCGCGGCCACCGACAACACCCCTCCCCAACTAGCTGTTGAGAGCAGCTCTCTTAACGGACCTCTCCTTACCCTCTACGTAGCGAACAAGGGCACGGATAAGGGCATTGTTGATGCAGTCTACCTGAAGGATCTCGCCACCGGGGACTTGGTTAGGGTCCCTCTTGGTGAAGTGGTCGTGGAGCCTGGTGAGGTCATCACACTCGTTGTTCCACTCCCGCCCGGACTGGGTACCGGGAAGTACTTGGTCAAGCTGGCGGGCCCGTCATACATGTCCGCCCCGGTAGCGGTCACGCTCAGCAGCGAGAACGTCGGGTGGTCGAGGTCCGTGAGGGTGACAATAACCAATGCGCTGGCGGAGGAGCTAAGAGACTACCAGGTTAGGGTGGTGCTGGACAGCAGCGACTTCGACTTCTCCGCTGCGGCTCCCGGAGGCTCCGACCTCAGGTTCTACGACCTTAGC
>JAMOOZ010000316.1 GCA_027064885.1 Desulfurococcales archaeon | reverse complement strand
GAGGTTTCCCTCATACTGGTGGAAATGGGGTACGGGTACAACGCAGTCATAGGCGTGGATGGCGGAAGAATAGTTGACGGTTTGGGAGGGACGTTCGTGCCCATGGGGTTCCTGACCGCCGGGCCTCTAGACCTGGAGTTAGTGGTCGCTGCCAGAACTTGGGTTAGGACGGACGTCTTCCACGGCGGCGTGGCGGAGCAGTGCGGTACCCTAAACCCTAGTGAGATGCTGTCCAAGGTTAGGGCAGGCGATGAGGCATGCGTTAATGCCTTCGAAGCTATGATGGAGTGGGTTGAGAGGAGCGTTAGGGGCATGCTGACCTCAGTAAGGAGGCCTAAGGAAGTCCTGATCTCCGGGAGGCTCACGAGGTACGGAGAAATACGTACTGAACTAATCAGGAGGCTCTCCGACGTAGCGCCCGTAAGAACCTTAGGCTTCCTGCCCGGAGCTAAGCTAGCTAAGGAGGCGGCACAGGGCTACGCAGCCATAGGTGAGGGGATAGCTGGGGGAGCGTTCTCGAAGCTCGTGAAGCACACGAAGATACTGGAGGCTAAAGGCACGGTAATGGATTACGTAACGCACCCCAGGCTACTGAAGGCAAGGGACGCGTTAAGGCACTCATACACACGCACACTAAAGCAGGAAGCCCTAACCAGGATCCTCTAAAGGTAAGCCGGGAGAGAATAATGCGTGGTACGCTACATAAACTAATTAAGCTCCCACCACCCACAACATGCACCATCATCAAGAGGCTAAACAGGTTCGTCGTACTAGTCAAGTGCGCAGGCAGGGAACACAGGGCATACATAACGAACACAGGCAGGCTGAAGGAACTCCTGGTGAGGGGAGCGACCGCCTACTGCATCCCGAAACCAGCCAGGAGAACCACCTACTGGTTAATAGCTGTCGAGGAGGTCAAGGGACCCGCACTCATCGACACCAGGCTACAGGAAGAAGCGTTCGCCGCGGCCGTTAACTCATCCCTAATACCTTGGTTGAAAGGCTTCAAGATAGCCTCAAGAAACCCACACATAAGCAACTCAACCTTCGACTACCTACTCCAGGACAAGGATGGTAAGGAGTTAATAGTCGAG
>JAMOOZ010000315.1 GCA_027064885.1 Desulfurococcales archaeon | reverse complement strand
GGATCACTCGAGGGATTCTCCGGTCGAACTTAACCACGTGGACGCGGTTCTGGCGGCGATGAGGCCCGGCACGTACGTGCAGATTATCTTCGCGCCGGAACCTAGGGGTAAGGACGTGATAGCGTCCTGGATTCACGGTAAGTTGACGGGGGAGTCCCCGAGCCTCGTTAAGACGTTCCTGAATGAGGTCCTGGACACGTTCTCCCCGACCGCCTTAGGGGACTCGGTGGATTACCACTACGGGCGTGAGAAGTACCGGTACCTGAGGAGGCAGCAGCTCCTCGAGCTCGAGGGGGACCGCATTAAGCAGGCCCGCCTGAAGATGAGCTCACCGCTCTACGCCGTCAGGATACGGGTTTACGGGAGGGAGAGGGCGGCGGTGGAAGAGGTCGCCAACTCCTTCAACCAGTTCTCCGGGAACGGCTTCACGTTCAGGGTCAGGAGGCTTAAGGAGAAGGACCTTATGAGGGAACGGAGTTCCGGGTCCTGAACCACTACCTTCGCGACGAACGCCTTCTCAGCCTGACTCAGCCTTTTTGAGGCCGTCGGGCCTCAGCACCACGGCCTCGGGCTCACCCATTATCGCCCGAAACTCGTCCGGGGACAGGAACCTGAGGGCCGCTATCAGTAGCGCGTCGCTAACGGACCTGTACCCGTGCTTGATCTTGGTCAGCAGTGACGACGTAACACCGAGGTCCCGGGGCTTCATGCCCTTAGCCAGGACGTACTCAAGGATCTTCAACCTCATATCATGGTTGATCCTCGCAACCTCCGCCGGAGTCAGCACGACCATAAGTCCTCACCCCCACGAAAATAGGGACCTTAAGAAACACTCACCCCGGACCAACGCCCTACTACAGGGCGTAGACCCAAAAATCACGCGTAACTTCATGGTCTCTAAAGTAGAATATAGAGAATGAAAATTGTCATATGACAACGATGACACAATGTCATATGACACAACTGAAGAAAAACTCACACGACCCACGCGTGGAAAACCAACACTACACGAACACGCAAATAAAACGGCGAACTCACTTAAGAAATTAACAGAATTCATGCAAATGGTGGGCCCGCGGGGACTCGAACCCCGGACCTCCGCCGTGTCAGGGCGGCGTCCTAACCGGGCTAGACGACGGGCCCCGTAAATGTAGGGATACTTCGGGTTTATAAGTCATTTTCCCTTGCTCTTGATGTAGTCCTTTAGTGTCCTTAAGAGACCTAGATCTGCCAGCACCTTCTCTAGGCCAGGTGACTTTACTATTATGTCCTTGCGTACTTTGTAGCGTCCTTTAGGGGTTCTTTCAAGTTCTTCTATTGGGATGAATCTCCATTCGATTCTCGGTATTTTGACTGCTACGTAGGCTTTTCCTCCGGCTCGTTCGGTGAATACTTTTAGTTTCCTTAGCTGTTCTTCCTCGATGTAGATTGTTGAGAGTTCCCTCCTAGATTTTACCTCGAAGACTGCCACCTTTCCGTCCTTTATTGCTACGATATCGGGGTAGTCTGCCCTTTTGATTTTAGCCCCGCTTGCGGGGGCGCGGAGCACGGCGAACCCTAGGCGCCATAGCCTTATGACTAGGTCGCGTTCTGCACGGTATCCCCTGGATCTTCTTCGGTCTCTCATGGGTTGTTGTCCATGAGGGTTGATGCTTGAAGTGTTTATTATTTTTGTTGTTTAAGCAAGAGTGGTGATAATAAAGCATGAATATGTTTGAGCTTTCACTTCTATTCCTCATATTAGTGGTGCTCATACCGTTTCTGGCGTCAAGCATAAAGATAGTTAGGGAGTACGAGAGAGCAGTGATATTTAGGTTAGGAAGACTGATAGGGGCTAAGGGCCCAGGGATATTCTTCAGAATACCAATAGTTGACACGTTCATTAAGGTGGACTTAAGGATAGTTACCGTTGACGTTCCAAAGCAGGAAATAATAACGAAAGATAACGTGAGCGTAAAGGTAGACGCAGTCGTATACTACAGGGTAGTTGACCCAGTATCGGCAATCGTTAAGGTGTCAAACTACCATTACGCAATCGCTATGTTAGGACAGACAATACTGAGAGACGTTGTAGGTCAGGCAGAACTCGATGACCTCCTACAAAAGAGGGATGAGATAAACAAGAAGATCCAGGAACTCATAGACGAGGTCACGATGCCCTGGGGAGTGAAGGTAACGGCAGTAACAATAAGGTCCGTCGAGCTCCCAGAGAATATGATGAGGGCGATGGCTAAGCAAGCTGAGGCCGAGAGATGGAGGAGAGCTAGAGTGATTGAAGCGGAGGGTGAAAGACAGGCGGCGAAGATGCTAGGTGAGGCAGCACGCATATATGAGGAACACCCAGCTGCAATGAGGTTAAGGGAACTTCAAACACTAGTTGAGGTAGCTAGGGAAAAGGCGCTCGTCGTGGTGACGGAGAAGGGAGCTCATGAATTAGGTAAGACCGTAGCGGCAACATATACTATGGAAAAGAAGCTAAAGGAGCGAGAATAGTGAACTCCTAATACAGACAAAAATACTTGCAGATGAGGGGGTGAATACGGTAGTAAAGCGTTCCCCATCGCGAAGGCAGGCAACGGCACTATATGTTGCCTTAGTTGTCATGCTCTTAACACTAGCGAATCCCTACGTCCTAGTCCCACAAA
>JAMOOZ010000314.1 GCA_027064885.1 Desulfurococcales archaeon | reverse complement strand
GCTCGGGTTCGTGGTTAAGGCCTTCGGACTAAGACAGTACTTAAGAAAGAAATATTGGGAACTATCCTCCGGTTACAGAAAGAGAGTGCAGCTGGCCATAGCGCGGCTCATCGACCCCGATGTCTACCTCCTCGACGAGCCCTTTGCCAACGTCGACGCTGGATTCGTGGAGGAACTCTGGGGAATGCTCAAATCCCTAGCAAACGAGGGCAAAGCCATCATACTCACGAGCCACCTCACTATTCCATCGCACAGCGATAAGCTTGTGCTCATCGACCAAGGAAGGATAGTGTACGACGGGCCGCCAGAGGACCTCATAATGATGATGTACGAGTTCGTAATAGAGGTTAGTGGGAGACAGCAAACAGTTACATGGCAGGAGTTAAATGACTTAATCAGGCCGGCGAAACTAGTCGCTGTCAAAATGACTGACCCACTGAGGCCGCGGGGCAACTAACCAAGTCCAGATCTCGGAAAGCTGCCTGACCGTCACCCTAGTTATTAGGGATCTTTGGGGGACCTCGTAAGCTCTACGAACATCCTGATGTTGGCCCTCATGTCCTCACTCTGCCTAAGAACCCTCCTTATAATGTAAGCAACTATGAAGGACTCAGGTGTGGATGTAGTTTTATTTTCTCCTTATAAGAGATTACGTGCTTGAAGATTCTGTAATGAACATTGATCACGTAAAGACTGAAACGCGTGCCTCCTTAGGCATCCAGCCCTAGCCCAACTAACTGCCTCGCTTGCACAGAACTCCTTAAAGACCTCGGTTACATCCACCCTTTAATTACTCGTATCCCCTATGCTGAGTCCTGCTTCGAAGAGAGATTCATTAAGTAGGGCATGGCGTCTCAAGGGAATTTGCTGAGTCATCGCCACCGAATCGCTTCCGATGACATTGCTTATAGTTATCTGGTACTTAGTTGCTATCGTTCCTGATAGGGGACGCTGAGGACACATTCCTCATGACCCAACAATTACACTACAGGTAACTGACCTATTCATTAGCGATCTGAGTCAATCCATGCCCAGGAGCCTCCGGAGCACTGCATTTTCTAGGATTACCCTACCCATGGACGTTGGGGAGCCGTGGCC
>JAMOOZ010000313.1 GCA_027064885.1 Desulfurococcales archaeon | reverse complement strand
TGTAATCCATGAGGGGAGAAAAGGAGTTTTAACCAGGTTAAAAATTCTGCCTGACTTCATACTGAACGCCCCTATAGATGCAATTGCTGGTGTGATCTCAGGGTTGCTGGATAGTGACGGAACCACGCAGGCGCCCAAGAATAAATATGGTAAGATATGGGAAGAAGAGGTCTCCATCACGACTACTAGTAAGCAACTAGCGCAAGGAATATCACTACTATTAACAATTCTTGGATTAACTCACACGATTAGGCATAGAAGTATCCTCTATGACGGACAGGAGGTTAGGTACTACACCATATTCATCCCGGATGCAGAGATAAAGAATATCGTGTGCTTAAGGAGTAAGAAGGCTATTACACTAGCAAGTTACAGGGATACTGTGGTTGACGCGATTAATAGGGTTCCTGTTTCGGTAGGTGTGCCTTCACTGCCAACTGCGCTTGACATGAATAGTAGGGGGAATCCTTATAGAGGATTACTGGCTGAAATTAGGGGGAAAGCATATCACGGTTACATGGGTAGGAAGTACAGCAAACGAGTTATTGAGAAGCTTGAGAGGATAGCTACTGAAGAGAGCAACGTCGACGGTTATGTACACTCAATCATAGATATAGAGGAAGTTAAAGACATCGTAGATAACGACTTAGTGCTGTGGGACACCATAAAGTCAATATCGAAAGTAAATATCACTGATGTTGAACCTGAAAATCATGAGTACGTCTACGATATCTCGGTAGAGGACAATGAAAACTTCGTAGGTAGTCTAGGCTTGATGTTCCTCCATAACAGTCAGATACTCCAGTATGTTGCTAGGATAGCGCCTCGAGGAATATACACCACCGGTAAGGGGAGTTCCGCCGCCGGCCTTACGGCCGCCGTCATCAGGGACAAGCAGACAGGGGAATACTTCCTAGAAGCTGGTGCCATGGTTCTCGGTGACGGCGGTGTTGTGGCTATAGACGAGATAGATAAGATGCGTGAGGAGGATAGGGTGGCAATACATGAAGCTATGGAGCAGGGCACAGTCAGCATAGCTAAAGCTGGAATCGTTGCGAGGCTTAACGCGCGTGCATCAGTACTGGCTGCAGGGAACCCTAAGCGCGGG
>JAMOOZ010000312.1 GCA_027064885.1 Desulfurococcales archaeon | reverse complement strand
AGCCGGTTTCCGAAGCTTATCTCGTGTCCATTGACCTGCCAAGAATAGTCGACGAGAAGCTGAGGGAGTACGGGCCAATTAAGGCGGGTGATATAGCAGTTCTGCCAAAGAGCGTGGGAGACGTCCTCATTGGTAGAGGAGTTGCCCAGAAGGTTAGAATAATTTGGTAAGAGTGCCCTCTTTTGAGAACCCCTTAGGGTTATATCTTATCTGCATTCCACAAGAGAGGCTTTCAAAAAGAAGAAATATTTAAGGAAAAAAGTCCATCAACCGTACATGGCTATGTAGTATTTCAGAGTGTACTCTGCAAGTGTTGCATACTTGTAGGCCTGTTTCATGTAGTACTTGCTGACCATTGGGTCGTAGAGGGCGTACTGCATTGCCTTACCTCTGAATTCTTCAGATTTCTCGACATATGTGTTAGTGACCGAGGTAACTCTCATAACAACTGGAACTGGAAGTGTCTCCATGGCCTCTGTGACCTCCGCATAGTACTCCTGAATGATCTCTTCATATTTCTGATCGAGTTTCTTGACTTCTTTTGTCTCTTCAATCTGCGGACTCAGGGAGATCACGGTTTCGTAGGTATAGCCCATCTCCGGTATTACAACTTTCACTGGAATCACAGCGGGTAGGTGAGTTATGGTGTACTCAAACGTTATGGCTCCAAGTGTCGTGTAGTAGTACTTACCGTTGACGAAAACCTTAGCACCCAATGTGACTGGGGCACCTGTCTTTGGATCGCGGAGTTCCACCGTTATGTTGACGTTATTGTCAACTTTTAGCTCTCCCGAGACGTATGGAACTATTGCGACCTTTGGCGCGCCAACGTCAATGACAACTGGTGAGTAATCGATTAACTCACCAGTTTTTGCATCAACGACCTTGACGACTCCAAGGTACACTCCTTCATCGCTAGCGTTTACCTCAATGGCCAGGGGCTCTTCATAGTTGTTCGAAACTGTCATGCTTGAGGGTGATACTTTAACGTCCCCGTTGTCACTGAGGAGCTGGTAGTAGAAGAGGTAGTGTATCGGGTCGTAGCCAGCGGTGTCGTAACCGTAAACTGCGATGAGGTAGTAGCCCGGCTCTGGCAGGAACTTCTCGAACTC
>JAMOOZ010000311.1 GCA_027064885.1 Desulfurococcales archaeon | reverse complement strand
CTTCCGAAGAGGTAGGCTTCGGCGTTGGGGTCTAGGCGCTTCACGGTCTCAGCTATGATCCTTAGGTACTTGGGTAGGTTCCGGTGTATTTCCCGCCTTCTTATGCTTTCCTTAACAAGTAATTCCTCTGACAGCCTCCATCACCTCATCAACAACTTTCTTTAGCCTGCGTACGTCGTCGGCCGTGAATTCCTTGGGCACGTACCTCGCCGTTATGTAGATGTCCTCGAGAAGGGCTAGTTCTAGTGAATACTTCCTCAGCGCCTCCTCTAGCACGTCCTTCCCGTCACCCTCGATGATCTCGGAGAGTAGCTTCAGGAGCTTACGCACTCCATGCACTCTAGGGTATCCGGCCCCGCACTTCAGTAGCTTAGCCTTAAGCAGGAGCTGTAGTGACTGCTCAAGACTGAATGCCGCTAACCCGTAGAACCCCTTATTGAACTGCATCATTGCTGACTCGTAGAACTCTTGAGATCTCTTAAGCAGGTATGCGTACTCATCCATCCTCAAGCAAGAGCCCCACATAACTTAGGGACTTCAAGGAATTAGAGAGTTACTAAGGTAGGGACATAATCACGCTGAACCAGCCATTATGCTGAGGCCTTTCATCATTAACCACCGTTCTTACGGGAGCGCAGGGTTAATTGTCTTTCAAACGCTTGATTCGTTGTTGGTAGGGGTGCGTTGAAGCCTAGGTTGAAGGTGTTGGGTGCTGAGACGTTGGGTGTTAGGGGGTTGGCTTGCTTAGTTAGTGTTAGGGGTAGGGAGGTTCTCGTGGATCCCGGTGTTGCTTTGGGTTTCAGTAGGCATGGCCTGCGCCCGCACCCGATTCAGGCGGCTTTCGCTGAGGCCGTCAAGGCGGCTATTAGGAGGGCTTGGGGCGTGGTGAGTGATGTTGTGGTGACTCACCTGCACGGGGATCACTTACCTCTGCGTGACGCTAACCCCTTCCAGTTGAGCCTTGATTCCCTTAACGGTGTTAGGGGTAGCGCCCCTACCTTGTGGGTTGGCGCGTCTAGCTTGAGTAGGCGTGAGGAAGGGAGGCTTGAGGAGTTGGTTAAGGTGTTTGGGCGTGGGAACCTCGTCGGGGGTGAGGCAGAGAGTCCCGACGGCTTGA
>JAMOOZ010000310.1 GCA_027064885.1 Desulfurococcales archaeon | reverse complement strand
AGGTCGATGCCACCACAATAATAATTGACCTCAGGTCACTGAAGCCGAACTACGGTTACAGGGAACTCTACGAACTCCTCTCACAGGCACTCACAGAAAAAGCAGGCACGCTCGTCAAGCTACTCAGGAATATCAGGGGAGTAAAGGTGGTTGGGCTCGAGATAGAACTTAAGTGGAGAGGAAGGAACGCAGCCTCCTTAGCAACGATCATAGACGCTCTAAACAGAGGGGGACGAACGATCATAGCGTTCGACGAGGCACAGAAGCTAAGGGGGCCAAGAGCCCAGGAAGTCCTTGAAGCGATAGCCCACGCGTACGACTACGATGAAAACATAACCATAATACTAACAGGGTCTGAAGTAGGACTACTGCTGGAGTTCGTAGGGATAGACAACCCCAAATCTCCTCTTTACGGAAGATACGCTGAAGTCATAAGCGTTGAGAGATTCACTAAGGAGCAATCAATACGGTTCCTTAAAAGAGGTTTCGAGGAAGCAGGCATTAGGGCAAGGGAGGAACAGCTTGAGGAGGTGGTGAGCGTGTTCGACGGCATACCGGGTTGGCTAACCTTCTACGGAAACTTAAGCGTATCGAAAGGAGCGCCAGCACCAACTCACGAAGCGAAGGAACTAGCCGTCAAGATAGCGCTAAACGAACTACGTAACCTCATCAAGGCAAGGAGCAGAAGGTACGCGTACGCACTCAAAGCAATAGCGAAAGGAGCGAAAACGTGGACACGGGTAAAGGAAGCCTTAGAGGAGGCTGAAGGAACAACGATCTCAAGTAGCGTGCTCCATAACGTATTAACGACACTGGAGAAGCTAAGCATAATAAGAAACTACGAATTCCTAGACCCAATATACAGGGAAGCAGCAGCAAAGCTATGAAGTAGGAACACCTTAAAACCATAAGCAAACACATTACCTAACCTAGCAAAAGTTATTGATTACTCACCTGCCGAGAAGACGTAAGGATTAATGCCTTACTAACCAATACGGAACGGTGGTTGAGACGGGATTAGTTGACCCACACACGCATACGGTCTTCCTTAGTTGGAGGGACTTAACGTACTTAGCGGAAGCGGGTTACGAGGCAGTAGTTACGTTAGCGTACACGCCCTACGTACCCACGCATCCCGCATCACTAGAGGATCACTTCACGCACCTTGAAGCGGAGGTGGCGAGGCTCAAAGCGCTCGGGCTAAGAGCAGTCATCGGCATGGGCCTGCACCCCAGGTGCGTTAAGCCTGAACACGCGTCCGCCCAACTAGAGGTTGTAAGGAAGTGGTTACCTAAGGCGCAGGTGCTGGGGGAGGTGGGGATCGAGAACCCGGACTCAAACCTTGAAGCGGAGGTGCTGAGGGCCCAGCTAATCATGGCTAAGGAAGCTGACCTAACAGCGGTAATACACACGCCACGCAACCGGAAGAAGGGAGCCCTCAAAGTAATAGTTAAAGCAATCAAGGAATCAGGCATCAAGCCCGAGAACGTAATCGTAGACCACCTAACCCCGGAACCCGCACTACTGAATGAAGTGGTTGAGGTGGGGGCGTGGGCAGGCATAACGATCCAGCCGGGTAAGGCAAGCGTTCACGACCTAGAATACCTAATAGAGGCAGCGCCTGACGCGCTGAACCACGTAATAGTGAACAGCGACGCCGGGAGGGACCCCTCAAACCCCTTAGCCGTTGCTGAGGCCTACGACGCCCTAGTGAGGAAGGGGTACGTGACGGAAGCATATAGGTTAACCTCAATAAACCCGAAGGAAGCCATCAAGCCCTTAAGCACGTGACGCGGAGGCCGAACAACCTTTAAAACTTAAATACTATGTTCTGTCTTGGTTGGTAGGTGCGCGGGTGTAGTAGTCATGCCTGAGGAAACATACAAGCACATAGTCAGGATTGCCGGCGTCGACATCGAGGGAGGACTCCCCCTCGCGTACGGCTTAGCTAAGATCAAGGGTATAGGTTACCACACAGGCCTAGCCATAGCGAGGAAACTCGGCCTGGACCCCAGGCTAAGGGTGGGTTACCTCAGCGAGGAGGACGTAGCCAAGATCGAGGAAGCCGTCAAGAACCCGAAGCTCATGGGCCTACCTTCATGGTACCTCAACAGGAGGAAGGATTACGTGACGGGCGAGGACAGGCACTTAATCGGCGCTGACCTAATCTACGAGGCGAGGCAGGACATAGAGCGCTTAATGAGGATAAGGTGCTGGAGAGGCGTAAGGCACTCACTAGGGCTGAAGGTGAGGGGACAGAGGACGCACACGACCGGCAGGCTCGGCCCGGTTGTTGGTGTGACGAAGGGCAAGAAGTGACGGAGGTGGTCGTGAGTGGGTGACCCGAAGAAGTCGAGGAAGAAGTGGGAACGTCCCGGACACCCATGGATCAAGGAAAGACTCCTTGAGGAGATGGAGCTACTCGGTAAGTACGGCTTAAGGAACAAGAGGGAGCTCTGGAAAGCCCAGACATTCCTCAGGAGGATTAGGGAGAAGGCGAAGGCGCTTCTATCACTTCCGCCAGAGGTTAGGGCGGCTAGGGAGGCCGAGCTAATAAGGAAGCTATACCGCATGGGCTTACTTGAGAGCGAGTCAGCAACGATCGACGAGATCCTCGGCCTAACAGCGGAGCACGTCCTCGAGAGGAGGCTGCAAACAATAGTTTACAGGAAAGGATTCGCCAGAACGATCCACGAGGCGAGGCAGCTAATAGTGCATGGACACATAGCCATAGCGGGCCGCAGGGTAACATCCCCAAGCTACCTAGTCGCGAGGGAGGAGGAAGACCTAATAGACATAGCGCCCGGCTCCCCCCTAGCCCAGAGAATCAAGGAGAGGCTAACACAGCAGGAGGGGGAGGCCGAGGCACCTGCCCCCCAGGCATGATGAATAGAGGTGGTCACGCATGGCCTTCACGTCAAGAGAGATTAAGTGGGGCGTCGCACACATATTCAGTTCCTTCAACAACACGATAGTCCACATAACCGACCTAAGCGGTGCGGAAACAGTCGCCAGGATGACCGGAGGAATGGTCGTTAGGGCGGACAGGGAGAAACCGTCACCCTACGTAGCCATGATGATCGCGTACAGGGCAGCACAGCAGGCGATGGAGAAGGGCATCATGGCCATACACATCAAGGTCAGGGGCCCCGGAGGCCATGGCCCGAAGATACCTGGCCCCGGAGCGCAGGCAGCCATCAGGGCCCTAGCAAGGGCAGGCTTCATCATAGGGAGGATCGAGGACGTAACGCCGATACCGCACGACACGACGAGGAGGCCCGGCGGCAGGAGAGGAAGGAGAGTCTGAAGGTGCCGGGCAATGAGTAATGAAGGGAAACCAGAGATTAGGGTTTTAGAGAGAAGCGATAACCACGTGAAACTACACCTCAAGAACGTTCCGCTACCCCTCGTAAATGCTGTCAGGAGGGCGGCCCTGGAGTACGTCCCCTCAATGGCTGTCGACTTCATTTACTTCCGCACGAACACCTCAGTACTTCACGACGAGATCATAGCTCACAGGATAGGGTTAATCCCGCTAACATCCGAGGAAGCTATCAGGAGGTACAAACGGCCCGAGGAATGCAAGGAACCAGAAGCCGAGAACGACCCGGAATGCTATGCCATACTAATGCTCGAGGCTGAGGCAGGGGAGGACGAGGTCAAGACAGTCTACTCAAGCGAGCTAAGACCCATAACAGACCCCAACGTAAAGCCGGTCACGGAACGCGTCCCGATAGTCGTGCTCGGTCCCGGCCAGCGAGTGGAGCTTGAAGCCTACGCACGCCTAGGCAGGGGAGTTGAACACATAAAGTGGTCACCGGCAACCGTGGCGGTCTCAACATACGTGGCCGACATAAGGATAAGTGAGAAGAACTGCACCCTCTGCGGAGCCTGTGTCAGGTACTGCCCGACAGGCGCCCTAAAAATCGAGGGAGGGAAGCTAGTAGCGGATAGCGGCAAATGCACCTTCTGCCGCCAATGCGTCAGGGTATGCGAGCACGACGCAATAACGCTTAGGGCGAGACCGAACGAGTACAGGCTCTACATCGAGTCATCAGGCGCTCTCAAACCTGAAACCATAGTTGTTGAGGCCGTGAAGGAAATAATCCGCAAGCTGGACACACTTTTAAGCAAGATTGAAGGAATTGAGGAGGCAGGAGGGTGAGTCTCGTGACCAGGAGAACAGGTCCGACGAACATAGTGCTAAGGAAACTCATAAGGAAACTCAAGAAGGCCGCAAACAAGAATAACGCACCAATATGGGACTATGTCGCGGAACTACTCTCGAGGCCCGCTAGGAGGAGGGTAGTGGTTAACGTGTCCCGCATAGAGCGCCACGCCAAGGAAGGCGAAACCATAGTTGTTCCGGGCAAGGTCCTCGGCGCAGGAACCCTAACGAAGAAAGTAACGGTTGCGGCCTACGCATTCAGCGAATCAGCCCTCCTCAAAATAAAGGCGGCTGGCGGGAAAGCGATAACCATAGAAGACTTAATTCGTGAGAACCCGAAAGGAAGTGGCGTTAGGGTGATGGCGTAATGAGTGAGGAGAAACCAAAGCTGAAGAGGACAATAATAATAGATGCGGAAGGCGCGATCCTGGGGAGGCTGGCGACACACGTAGCTAAGGCCCTGCAGGAAGGCTTCAAAGTGTACGTAGTTAACGTCGAGAAGTCAATTCTCTCCGGGAAGAGGAACATGGTGATTGAAGGCTACAGGGTCTGGCTAAGAATAAAGACCCTACGCAACCCACAGAAACACTCACCGAAGAGGCCTAGGAGCCCCGAATCACTATTCAAGCGCGCCGTCAAGGGCATGCTGCCCAAGAACTTCCTGAAGGGCAGGGAAGCCCTAACAAACCTAAAGGTCTACGTCGGCGTCCCGAAGGAGTTAAGAGGGAAGGAATTCATTAAGGTACCGGGCGCGGACGCCTCCCGCCTCGGGAGGGAATACGTAACCTTAGCGGAAGTCGCGAGGGCCATGGGGTGGAAGGGATGAGCACGAAGCAGGAAACCGGGAAAATAGTTATCGCGACAGGGAAGAGGAAGACAGCCATAGCCAGGGCGGTGATCAAGCCAGGTAAGGGGAGAGTATGGATCAACGGCATACCCATTGAAATATGGCCCGTCGAGATGGCTAGGCTAAAGATGATGGAGCCCCTCCTACTAGCGGGCAGGCAGATCTGGGATCAGGTCGACATCAAGGTAAGCGTCGAGGGAGGAGGCTTCATGGCTCAGGCCGAGGCCGTGAGGACAGCCATAGCTAGGGGCCTAGTGGAGTTCACTGGTAGCGAAGAACTGAAAAGGATATACAAGGAATACAGCCGCCCCATGCTGGCGGGCGACCCCAGAAGGACGGAGCCGGAGAAGTGGATGAGGTACTCCGCCAGGAGGTGGAGGCAGAAGTCATACAGGTGATGCGTGCATGGTGCTAATACCCGTAAGGTGCCCGACCTGCGGCGCCGTGATAGGGGACAAATGGGAGCAGTTCGCGGAGAGAGTGAAGAGAGGAGAGGATCCGAAGAAGGTACTTGACAGCCTAGGGATAAGGAGGTACTGCTGCAGACGTGTCTTTATTTCACACGTTAACCTCATCGAGGAAATGGTAACGTACACGAGGAGGGTGTGAAACCATGAGTGAGTCAGGCGAAAGAAGCGGATCAATAGAGTTACTTGTCCCCCTAAGCATGTATTTAGAGTCAGGAGTCCATATAGGCACGCACATGTGCACGAAGCACATGAAGAAATTCGTCTATAAGCAGAAGCCTGAAGGGCCCTACGTCCTAGACATAAGGAAGATTGATGAGCGAATAAGGATCGCGGCGAAATTCATAGCTAGGTACCCGCAGGAAGCTGTCCTAGCGGTGTCGGCAAGGCAGTATGGCTACACCCCCGTTAAGAAGTTCGCCGAAGTAACTGGCGGCAAGGCAGTGACCGGGAGATTCATACCTGGAACCTTAACTAACCCCTGGCTCAAGCACTACGTTGAGCCAGACATACTCATAGCGACAGACCCTAGGGTAGACCAGCAGGCAATAGTGGAGGCCTCCAAGATAGGCATACCGGTAATAGCGATAGCGAGCACTGATGCCAAGCTAAGTAGCGTTGACCTAGTCATACCAGGCAACAACAAGGGCAGGAAGTCCCTAGCACTGATCTACTGGCTCCTGGCAAGGCAGGTGCTGAGGGAACGCGGAGTCATACCGCCAGACGGTGACCTACCCATAGGTGCAGACTCTTTTGAGACTAAGGTGACTGTGAGGTGGTGACACGCCCCCCAGTGGTCGCGGGGCAGTTCTACGAAGCAAACCCAGCCCAACTCAAG
>JAMOOZ010000309.1 GCA_027064885.1 Desulfurococcales archaeon | reverse complement strand
AGCGCGTCGCGTACGAGACCGGGGCGACCGTCGCCCCGCCAATACCCTACGGCTCGCACCCAAGCCACCACTACGGCATGCCCGGCACCATACCCGTTAAGGCCACAACCCTGATCGAGTACGTGGCGGACGTGATTAGGTGGTTATCGAACGCTGGATTCAAGAAGATAATCGTCTGGAACAGCCACGGCCAGGAGTACGTCCTCCCGATAGCTAAGGACGTCGCGATCCTCGAGCGCGAGGTCCATGCCCTAATCCTCGTCACGAGCTGGTGGAAGTGGGTTCAGGACCTCCTACGCAAGGCCGGGACGGGTGAAGAGATCGCGCCCGGCGTGAAGCTCGAGACCCCATTCGTACACGCGGACGAGGTCGAGACAAGCGTCACTTGGTACGTTGCCCCTGACCTCATAGATGAGGAGTCCCTGAAGAAGGAAGGGGATTGGGGAGTAGTTAAGGCAATACCCGGCAACTACGTGAACACTGCCGGAAACGTCTTCCCCGACAGGCCCTTCAACTGGTATGACGTCTCACACCTACCGGAGTTCTACTACTACAAGAAGGGCTTCGTAGGGTGGGCAAGCAAGGCCCACCCGAAGAAGGGTGAGGTACTGGTTGAGGAGGTAATCAAGCGCGTGTCAGAGTTCGTCAAGTGGCTCCTAAGCATATACCCGCCCGGCAAGATACCGAGGACATGGATAAACTACGGCGACTTCTTCTACAACAAGCCGAACGAGTGGGTTGAGCCACCCAAATAAACTGCGTTGGTACTAAGGGGAAGGAAAATCAATAGTTTTTCTCTGCCAAACCTATCCTTAAGACTACCTATTCAAATACTTCTTGAAGCCAAGGTGAGTAAGGAATGACCTTACCGAGTTAAATAAAATAAGGTGCGCCGCTGCAGGGGCCTTGATGACAGTATAGTAGCCGCTTAGAGCGGGTTTATCTCTTAATTACCCTGATAAGGCCACTTTAGCAGTCGTGGCCCATGTATCCCTGGTAAATCATGTGAGGCTACTAAAACGTTACGGTTCAATTATGCAGTCACATTAACTAATAATCAGCGAACTCTTAATAAGAATTGGAAAGAATATTAGGATGAAATTCGGGCTACACATGCACGGTG
>JAMOOZ010000308.1 GCA_027064885.1 Desulfurococcales archaeon | reverse complement strand
AATGAGGTTGAAATAACCATCATCCCGCCACTTAAGTGGCTGCTCAAGCCCAAGTTCGATGAGGGGATAATAAAACTGGTCGTGTGGGATTGACCATGAGGCGAGGTTTCGTGTTCACGCTTGACGCTTTGCTATCGCTCATACTCGTCACCCTATTCATCACGGGGATAGTCGCCGTTACCGAAAACAGCTCAAAGGTTTACTCCACCTACATGAGATCCCAGTCAAAGGAGCTGGCCTCAAGCACCCTTCTAACTCTCAGAACAGTACCCCTCAACGAACTCGTTGATCCGGGCGTTATTCAGGGGTGGATTCAGAACGGAACCCTGAACCTGAGCCTTGTCAATCCGGATATGAGCCCACTGAACATAGTTTCAACGTACTGGGCGACCGCTCCGATATATCCCTCCGCAAACTTGAGGCACAAGGCCGAGGTTATACTCGGGTACATTCTCAACAAAACGCTCCGGGGATACAACTACGAGCTCCTCATCAACAACTACACGAGTCCCTACCTGAGAAAGCTCGGATCAAACTACTCAAGAGCACCCGATGTCTCCCCCGCAACCCTGATAATGAGCGGCTACGCCTACAACCAGACACCAAGGGGATATATGGCGAGGGCATATCTTACAAAGCTGGGAAGTAAAGAGAATACATATATAATAAGAGGTGGTTACATCTACGCTAAGACGTATAGTTCAGACGATGAAGTTATTATCAAGTATACAGTGCCCGCAGGTGCAATCCCACCCGACGCCACAATAGAGGAAATAGACTGGTTCCTAGAGCCAGCGTGGGTCGGGTCAGAGTACGAGGTGTATCTGAATGGGAATAAGATCTGGTCAGGATACGTTGACAACAACCGCCTTCTAACCGATACGGATCCTAGTGGAGGACTTAGGCTAATAGAAAACTTCAAACCGGGAGAGAGGAACACATTTGAGGTTAGGGTCTACAAGTCTTGGTATGACGGTGGAGAAGATGGGGCCCAGTACATAAGAATAAAGTACCAGACTTCAAAACCCTCCACATTAAGGTTCCCGCAGAAATTCCACTTTGAAGATGTAAGTGCAAGGTACGGGATAACCGCATGGAAGTACCTGTTCGTGCCAGGATTACTGAAGTCT
>JAMOOZ010000307.1 GCA_027064885.1 Desulfurococcales archaeon | reverse complement strand
ATGAACCGCATGCCGCAACATCGTATTGTGTACGTGATTTAAAAGTAAATATTTGTAGCGACAGAAGCTTATAAAGGCGCTCCAAATTAGTTGTGGGGTATAGGCGATGGGTCAGGAGGGGACGAAGATACTGGAACTGGGCATTGGTATTGTGTTAGGTTACCGTAGAGGTAGTAACACACAGTACCCTAGGCAGGTTCTCATTAAGGTTATCGAAAATATGAAGAAACGTGTGGATAACTTGATAGGTGCTAAGGTTCTAGTTAGAGACAAGTACGGTAACAGGTACATCGGAAAAATAATTAGAGTGCATGCCCGTGGGAAGAATAATGTTGTTGTAGCGGTGTTTAGAAGGAACCTACCGGGGCAAGCAATAGGGGCTGAGGCATTAATATATTATACTAGGTAGAGGAGAGAGGGGAGGAATACGTTGTCATTGCTCTTAAAACACATTAGACCTTCTCCTCAATCTTCTTTAACTGACGCTTGTACATCTCGAGAATTTCCTTAGTAGTAGTAGCTTCCTCAGGCCCCTTATCCGTTCTCCATCTTATGAATCTAGGGAAGCGTATTGATATGCCTACCCCCTTCCTTACGGCGTCGCGGCAGCATGTATGTATTGGTGATAGCGTCAGTTCGGCACCTATGATCTCGGCCACGAAGTTAGGCACGAGCCATACGTCCGGTTTCATTATCGAGTCAACTCGAGGGTGTTTATGAGGTATTATATAGTCCTTAAACATGTTAGTCATTTCCTCTAGGTCAGCGTCTGTGAAGCCTGTTCCAACCTTGCATACGGTCACGAACTTATCGTGGTCAGGATCGTATGCTGCGAGTAGCAGAGTGCCGTACTTGCCCGCACGTTTTCCTTTTCCAGCAAAGGCGCCGACTACGACAAGGTCGACAGTGTCTGTCATTTCGCTCTTGTAGTCGCGCTTGTACTTTATCCATAGCCATCCACGCGAACCTGCTTGATAGATTGCGTTACTATGTATCGCCTTAACCATAACTCCTTCCGCACCATCTTCTATCGCTTTAAGGAAGAATTTCTCTAGCTCGTCTACATCGTCGGTTACTATGTGTTGGGCTATCCTGAACCTCTCATTCTCGTCAATTATACTCGTCAGTACTTTCCTGCGCTCCAATATAGGTTTCAGAGTTAGGTCTTCGCCTTCATTATAGAGGATATCGAAGAGGTATACAGCCACGGGATACTCACGTACTGCCTCGTGAATGTCATGCTTTCTCTTCCTGTGCATTAGTTCTTGGAAAGGACGCATTTCACCTGTCTCAGGGTCTATAGCAACGATCTCGCCCTCGATAATCGCTTCGTTACTCTTCACCCTCTCCTTAACAATCTCAACTACATCAGGGTATTGATGCGTTATGTTCTCTAACCTTCTTGAGAATATGATCACGGTGTCTCCTTTCTTATGGATTTGTCCTCTCTCGCCGTCGTACTTGTACTCCACTAAAGCCCTACCGCCAACTTTGCTAAGGATCTCATGCGGATCATTCAAACGCTCAGCCAACATAGGCCTTATGGGGATCCCGACCTCGGGTTTGACGTTTCTTAGTGCGTCAATGCCTTTTTCTGCTAGTAGCTTCGCTATGCTGCCTAGATCCGCCCTTATGTTGTAGGCACGCTCTATGATCGATCTAAGGGCCTGATTACCAGCGTATGCTATCGCTAAGGCGTCCATTACTGTTGCGTCTCCTACACCCAGCCTAAGCCTACCCTCAATCAATCTAACTAGGTACCTCGCCTCAAGCGGGTCGGCATCCGCGATCAAGCCCGCGATAAGGTTTATCTTAACATCACGACTCCCCTCGCCAGTAGCTAGAGCTACCCTAGTGAGAGTCTCGTAGACCTTCTCCACGGTTAGCTCTTTCTTCTGCTGAGCAATGCTGAGGAACTTCGTTAGCCCAACACCACCAGCGCTAGCAGCTCTCCTCTTGAGCTCCTCCGCAACCTTACCTAGATCCCCAAGTCTCTTATACAGGTTCTCTACCTCACCCTCACGCGAGTGTGTTGCCTTAGCTATTGCCTTAATTAAGAACTTCTCACCCACACCTAATTCTGGGAGACCTTTCCAGTCAGGCCAGAGTTTGCCTTGAATCAGGTAAATGACTTTATCTAAAACGTCCGGAGGCGTGTTACGGAATAAATCCACTAAGATCATAGTCATTTGAGTTCGGCTGGTTATTAACTCAAGCTTCCTGAATGCCTCGACAAGTATCTTTAGATCCAATTCCTCACCCACTAAGGAGGTATGTTTGAGAGTACTTAAAACCGGTTTAGGGAATAGAGGTAGGTTTAATTCTTCGGACACTATGTACTTAACGCCAATGATGAGAACCCGGCAAGAAGGTCACCCATGCCTGGTCAGTGTTACGCTGAGGTTCAAGGATTAATTGAAGGTTAACGATAAAACCACGTGTTTTACCTAGTGTTTACCTCCATGTAGTTCTTCCCACACATACTCTAGCGCAAGTTCTAATTCCCTATAAAAACTGCGTTTAGGTATTCCCTTGATCTCTATGCTAGTTATGAAACCTCGCCTCTCGTTTACCTCATAAGCCTTTATCTCGCCTTTCCGTTCTTTATCTTGTAGCAACTTAATCAAGAACGACTTAACGACAGGGTTGTTTGAGGGGATAGTCTCCGTAAACACTATCTTCACTCCGTCACCTGACTCAACGATATCGGCCACAACGTTACCGTCTACCGAAATAACTTTCACGGACGTAGGGTGATTACTGCGGGCATGTTTACGCTCCTCTATGTGACTGCCTTCCTCTTTAACCATGTGGAGGAGGGCCTCAAGTATGGTTAGTTCCCTACGTAGCTCCTCTATACGTTTAGTTATGTATGATATAATTTCATCTCTTCCAACTTCCGCAGGCACTTGCGACCTACCTCCTTAACCATAATCATAATGTTACTAGGTAATTCATTACTGTTTACTTCTAAGGAAATCCAGCAGTGACTTGGGTTTACCCTTCGCGGTACTTTCCTCAATCTTAGCAAGCCTTTCTTGTGCCTCCACTATTAAACTAAAGTCCTTTTCCAGTGCTGGCCTTACTTTCGGGTTATATAGCGCGGCTGCCGGATGATATGTAGGGATAACTAACACCTTTCCTAGGTTCCTTAACTCGAGTTCATATATTCTTCCCCGCATCCGCGAGACACTCATCCATTCGCGACCTCCCAGCACTGAGAACACGTACTTACCGGAGTGATTGCCGAGAGTGACGATCACCTTAGGTTTGATCAATCTGATTATTGCCTGCGTGTGTACTGAGCATGCCCTAACTTCCTCTTCTTTGGGGTCACGATTATTGGGAGGTCTACATTTAACAACGTTAGTGATAAATACTTCCTCACGCCTAAGGCCTATACTTCTAAGGAGAACTTCTAGGAGCTTGCCTGCCTGCCCCACAAAGGGGCGGCCGCTTAAATCTTCTTGTCGGCCTGGGGCCTCCCCTATAAATAATATAACAGCATCTAAGTTTCCCTCACCCGGTACTGGCTTAGTACGTGACTTATGTAACATGCATTTATTGCAATTCCGTATGGATTCCACAATAGTGTTCCACAACATTTCTTTGTCTCGCGTACTACCCCCAGTTATCCTTATCGCTGTACGAAGTAAAAATAACTGCTGGAGTTCGGCAGCCTAGAATGAGGACATTATTTAGCCTTAGAGGCAGGGATAGCTATTATGATAGCCCTACTCTTATCGATTACCTTAACAGCACCATTCTCCGCTAACAGTCTTAGGACGCGCCTGGCAAGAGATAACTTAATGTTCAGTGTGGTTGCGAGCGTGTAGGGCGTGATGAGGTCCATGCTCTCCACAGCTCTACTTGCCCTACGAATTAATGACTCGCTTAGGTCGTGGTAAGCTATGTAACGCTCCTCTTTCTTCTTCTTAGCTGGCTGGGGCGCTGTCTTTCTCCTCTTGTCTCTTGCCGATATGGGCTTCTTGGGTTTGCCACCGCCCACTTCCTTCACCAAGGCTTTGGGTTATGGTGAAGCTATTAAGGTTTATCGCTCACGCGTCTCCGTTCTTTTAAGCTTATGCGCCCAGAGTGAATGTACGGTGTGCATCGTGAGGCTGGTTACTGTGAAGATACCCGAACTATATCTTGAGGGTATAGATGAACTAGTTAGGCATGGAAGATACTCAAGCAGATCCGAGGTCATAAGAACAGCTATCAGGGATCTTCTACGGCGGGAGTTATGGACGCCAGAAGGTGAGGCCTTCTACCGGCCGAAAACAGAGTACGTGCATGGAGTGAAACACATTTCCTTGACTCCCTGAACTCTCTTCCCATTTCTTACTTTCCTCACTCATTGAATGCAATTATTTAACGATTTAAAGGTAAGGTAATAGTGGCTATGAGGAGGGCTGGTATTTCTGACTGGTGAAGAGAGGCACCAGAACCGAGCCATTCGAGAAGGCGATTACGTACTGCTCTATGTGGATGAGAGACGCTTGAGGATATTCAAGGTTCGGAAGGGAGACACTATAGGGACAGATAAAGGTACCCTACAAGTCGATGACGTAATAGGAAAGGAATGGGGTAGTGAGGTGAGGCTATCAACAGGAGCTAAGGCCTATCTCCTAAAGCCAACGCCTGTGGATTTCACCATGAAAGGGTTCAGGCGGGTCACACAGGTCATTTACCCCAAGGACTCTTCGCTCATGGTAATGCTTTCCGGTATAGGATACGGTAGCCGAGTACTCGAATCAGGTATAGGTACAGGCTTCCTGACAGCTATACTCGCCCATATTGTAGGTGATGCAGGCCACATCTATGCATATGAGATTAGGGAGGAGTTCGCTAGGGTTGCGCTGAGGAACCTTAATATGATGGGATTAGCTGAGAGAGTTACTGTGAAGGTGAGGGACGTTAAGCAGGGTATCGACGAACAAGAGCTTGATGCAGCATTCCTAGACTTACCAGACCCTTGGGAGGTACTGAAGCTACTACCCAATGCTCTAAAGCCATCGTCGCCAGTGCTAGTGTTTGTACCCTCAGTTAATCAAGTAATAAAGACTTTAGCGTGGCTGAAGAAAGGACCGTACGTGGATGTAAGGGTATACGAGAATATACTTAGAGAATACCAACCTGTGCCTGAGGCCCTAAGACCTCAAACAATTTCAGTAACGCATACAGGCTACATAATATTCTCTCGTTTTGTCCGCGAAAGTAAGGACTCGCCTACGTGAAAACGCTTTTATGTAATTCTAAGTAAAGCTTTGCGGGATCCCGTGTGGGTAGAGGGACAGGCATAAAGACCGTGGGGTTAGATCTGCTCTTCATGGGCGTCAATTTTAGCGCGTTAACATTATTCAGCACGCTAAAGGACTTCTTCGCAAGCGAGTACGGCATGACTTCAGCTCAGCTTCAGTGGGCTGCCGCAGCCTATTCAATAGGGATCTTCGCGGCGTTCTTCATAGGTCACTCAAAGTATGTGGAGGAACACCCTAAGGCAACTGTGTTGGCGGCAGCGATCTTGGCAGCAATCCCGCAGTTCCTAATACCCGTATCGGGTTCCCCCACGGCGGTCATAGCACTACGCTTCCTGCAGGGCCTAGTCATGATGGCAGTGCCAATATTCTCCTCTCAAGTAGGTACGCTATTCTCGCATGCCAGGCCTTTAGCACTCGGCATAATCCTCTCAGGAATATTCATAGGTGGCTTCATAGGAAGTAACGTCGGTTGGCAGCTGGCTGTAGCGTACGGCTGGAGAACAGCTTACATGGTCTTCGGCTTAGCGATGCTGGTCGTTGCCCTGATATGGATAGGTTTCACTTCCCCGGAAACCTTACCTAGGCACGCGCATGAGGCCGAAGTAAGCAGCGTATCCAGGGGCAGTGTTTGGAGGAAGCCATTCACCATTATATGGGGCTTCACGTTCTTCCCCTCAATATGGATAATATTCACGTTAGCTCCACTCATAGCCTTCATAGTTACAACGACGTTCGGCGCAGAACTAGCTAGGATATCATCCGAGACGCTTGAAGCCTCATACATATTCTGGTCAATAACCATAGGAGCAATAGCTTACCTCGTATCGAGAAGAGGAAGCGGGAACCCACGCCAGCTCTTCAAGTCATTTGCCTACGTGCAAGCAGCATGTTTCGTGATCGCATTAATAGGGGCTCTTAGCGCATACGTAGCGAGCATCTCAGGCAACGCGACGTCACTACTTGCCTCTCTTTTCATCTTAGCCGTCATCCAGGGCACAGCGCCGACATTCTGGTCAATACCATCAACAGCTTACCCGAAGGATGAGGTAACTAGGGCAGGTTATGCTCTAGGATTAATATCAAACTCGGCAGCAATGATAGGTCCTGTA
>JAMOOZ010000306.1 GCA_027064885.1 Desulfurococcales archaeon | reverse complement strand
GGACTCATGGATGCTCATGGCGGGGGCTGAGTCCTACGTACTACATCTCACTGGTGCAGATAAAGGTGGGCGGTATGACCTCGCTACCGTGAAGGAGTATCAAGCTAACCGGAAGGGTAAGGCTAAGCCTAAGCACCTAGCGTCTCTCAGAGAGTACGTGAGGGGGCTTCCTGAGTGTCTATTTCATGAGCACCAAGAGGCGGACGATGGGATGGCACAAGGTAACTACGCTGCATTCAAGGCAGGTACTCCTGATCTCAGTGTTATCTGCTCAGCGGACAAGGATCTCAAGATGTGTAGTGGCTGGCATTTAGACCAACAGACAGGGGAGCTTAAGTATGTGGATGGGTACGGAGAGATCGAGCTTACTGAAGGAAAGAGTAAGAAGATTAAAGGATATGGTACATCGTTCTTTTGGGCGCAGCTTCTTATGGGGGATACCGCTGACAACATCCCGGGGCTTCCGAAGCTGGGATGCGATACACAGATAAGGTACGCAGGCTTCCATACTAAGGCTATTGAGAAGTTGTTAGATACCTGCTCCTGTGGTGACGCGGATAAAGAAGACGCTGCTGCAGCAAAGTTACAGCAACTTAAGCCCAAGGCATGTGGTGCAGTGGCAGCATGGCATATCCTAGGTGATGCAGTGGATGATCAGGATGCATTCACCCGTGTAGTACAGTGCTATAAGGACTACTACGGAGAGGGTGTCGTGAAGTACAAGGACTACAACGGCATTGAGCACGATACAACAGCAGGTGGTATGCTTGTTGAGCAGATGCATCTACTGTGGATGCGGAGAGTACAGGGCACTGGCGATATCATGGACTTTGTGAAGGGAATACAGGATGGAAGAGTTTGGAAAGATTGAAGTGACGGAGGAATGCTTGACCGAGGAAGAGATACCTAACGTAGTGGATGGGAAGTACACTCGTCCTCAAGTATATTGGCTCCCTTACGAAGACCCGGATGAAGAGCACGGCACACAGGAGTTCCTGCGCTTCACTATCCAGACTGGGTGTACTGTAGAGGAAGGCAGGGATGCACTCACTCAATTAGCCGAGAAGTTCGGTCTTACATACGAGGAGTTCGTTGAAGCCTTTGGGTTCGCTAATGATTAGGCTACGTAATGCAGCGGAGGTGGCAGTGGTGCGCCTCCGCTTACTGAAGCAGCAGGGATTCAAGTGTGCTGTGTGCGGATGTAGCCTGAAAGGTAGAGTACGAGGAGGTGCAACCCTCGACCACGATCATGATACTGGTGTGTGTCGGGGTGTGCTGTGTAAGGTGTGTAACACAGGAGAAGGCAAGTTACGAACGGTTGCTGTCCGCTATGGAGGTGGGAAGGACGGGGAGTTAGAGTGGTTACGCAACATGACCGCATACAAATCCATTCACAAGCAGCCTATGACGGAGTATCTTTACCCTGAGAAACGGAGGAAAGTATGCAAGAAGAAGTAATTCACGAAATGACGTACACGGATCAGTTCGGTACATACACCATTAAATCAATTCAGAACTGTAATCATATCTTGAACGTGATCGACAACCTAGTGCGTCCTCTGCTCAGAGCAGCAGGATTTACGGAGAAAAATATCCTTGAATACTTAGGAGAGGATTAATGCAGCTACGTAACCTATTTACTGACGAAGAAATCCAAACTGCTATAGAGAATGCAGCGGATTTTCTTGCTAAGTATAGCCACATGGCACAAGAGCTATCAAATCTGCGTGGAGTAGAGGTCACTCGTCAACTCGCACGGTACTGGGCTACACAGTTCGATATCAGAAAGAAGAATGGTGCTGCATACCTCACCCTCACGGTTGCTAACAGAGAAGCAAAGAAGGCTAGAGAGATCCGTACTCCAAGTCCATCTGACCAGCTTGCCGAGATCGAGCAGTCAAACGATGCGACACGTATCCTGTACTTCACTGATACCCATGCACCCTACGTACACCAAGATGCACTAGCATTCCTTGAAGCTGTGCGTGATGCCTTCCTACCCACCTTAGTGATTCATGGCGGCGATGAGGTGGACAACCACGCGTTATCCTTTCATGACTCTGACCCTAACCTAGACGCTGCGGGTGATGAGCTTGTTCGAGCACGGGAGTTCATCCACGAGCTCCACGAACTATTCCCTGATGTACGGTTATGCGAATCGAATCATGGGAGCCTGCATTATCGACGAGCAAAGGCACACGGTATCCCTGTTGAATACTTACGTACATATAGAGAGATCTTATTCCCCGGAGGTGGTGGGGAGGGCTGGTCATGGCACGACCACATCCGTATACAGTTAGAGCACGGTAGGGATCTCCAGTTCCAGCACCAATGCAACGGGGATCTACTGAAAGGGGCAGCACACGAGAATGCTAATCTTATTGTTGGTCATGCGCATAGTAAGTACGGCATCGGTTACGGGGCTAATGCTGTTGAAACGTACTGGTCGGTATACGGAGGATGTTTGGTGGATACGGATTCTATGGCGTATAGCTATGGTAAGCTGTTTGCTAGCAAGCCTGTGCTGGGTGTAGTATTGGTCGACGATGGTGTACCACACTGTATTCCTATGAGAACTGATAACCATAACAGATGGGTAGGTGACGTATGAATGAGTCCGCAGTAAATCCATATCATTATAAGAGCGTGTATCCCTTTGAAGTTATTGACATGATCCGAGCTGCCCTTACTGAAGAAGAGTTCAGAGGATATTGTCTAGGTAACGAGATCAAGTACAGGATGCGTGCAGGTATTAAGTCTGATAAGATTGAAGAGGACATCCATAAAGCGGAGTGGTACAGAGCCACGAGAGGAGAGGTAAATGTTTGAACCTAATGACAACCCTGTACAACTAGTGAAGCACCTACATAAAGTACCCGAGAACAAGCGTATCTTCCCTGCCCTGCTGTCCGAGAAGTATGATGGGGTGTTCGGGTTCGCTCTGCCTGACGGACGGATCTACTCAAGAGCAGGGAACAGGTGTTACTCCCTGCAACATTTTGAGCAGCGAATTAAGGATGTCATGGATCGATGTAGTGAGTACGGGTTATCTAAACACGTGCTGATCTTCGAGGTGTACGCCTACGACTGGACATTCCCTAAGATCAGCGGTGCATTCCGTAGACAGAAGGAACAGTTCGCGGATGCCACCCTGATGATACATGACGCAGTGGCATATTCTAACTTTATGGTCGGTAGCTCAAGTACAGCGTTCAAGTACAGAACAATGGTAGCTAAAGCATTCGCTCAACGCATACAAGGTGCTGAGTACGTAGAGCAGATGTTGGTGTACGCAGAGGAAGAGGCTTACGCACACGCAGAGAATATTATTGCTGATGGTGGGGAGGGTGTGGTACTACGTGACCCGGATGCAGGCTGGAAAGCGGGTGCTCGCAATGAGACTTGCACAAAGATCAAGATAGAAGAGAGGGCTGAGTGCTTGATCACAGGGGTGCAAAATGGGGAAGGCAAAAACGAGGATGTAGCCTGTGTTGTGGTGGAGTACAACGGGCATTCCCAAACTGTAGCAGGAGGCACGTATGCTGACCGCAAGAAGTGGTTGAAGAAGCCCTCCCTTGTGACTGGTAAGAAGGCAGTGGTTGAGTACATGTGCACTACACCTGATGGGAAGATGAGAGAACCTCGACTCAAAGGAATTAAGTAATGACATTAGAGGATCAGCTAGAGCTCGAGCGTGACATGTTCAGTAGTGGTAAGGACAAGTACAGGAAGGAGGTACAGAAGGCACGAGAAGGTGGACGCGAGGCGGAGACATCCTATGGTGCTCGCCTTGTAAGCCAGTACATCCAGAGCATTGCTGATGTGATCAACGAGAGGAAGGAAGGTGTGTATAGAGGGAAGCGAGCAGTAGCCTTAGCTTTGACTGAGGACTGTGATGCGGATGCAATGGCACTGATCTCTCTTCGTATCGTGATCAACTCTATAGGAAAAACCCCTAACATGGTGCGGGTAGCTACCTTGATTGGCACAGCTATCGAGGATGATGTCAGGTTTGCTCGGTTCAAGGATGCTCAACCATTCGAGATGCAGTCCCTGCTCGAAGGATTCAAGACACGTAATATTACTGACTATTCCCGTAAGAAGAGCATGATCCGGCGGAAGGCTCTTGAGTACGAAGACAAATGGATTAGCTGGACACCCACAGAACGGATGCAAGTTGGTGCGTACGTGATCGACATCATCCTAGAAACAACAGATCTCATTAAGAAGGTTATGATCAAGTCAGTCGGTAAGTCTCAACTAAGGTTGGAGCTGACAGAAGAGGTATTGAATTGGATACAGAGCCACACTGCTGTAATGGAGCTACTGCATCCCAACCACATGCCTTGCTTGATTCAACCTCAGCCGTGGACTGCGTTGGATTCAGGCGGGTACTACTCAGACTTCATGCAGTCCCGTATCAAGTTCATAAAGATTAAGAACGCTGCTCATGCGAAGGTACTTAAAGGGCACGACTTCAGCATGCACATGCACGCAGTCAACCTCATGCAGAACACGGCATGGCAGCTAAACAGAGATGTACTAGAGACAGCTCAGTATATATGGGCGCACTCCCTTGGCACAGGTATGCCTAGTACGGAGCCGTTAGAGCCACCCCCTCAACCTTTTCAGGGTAAACACTTCGACTCGCTTACTGAGGTAGAGCGTGAGACATTCAGCATCTGGCGCAGGGAAGCCATGCTTGTGCACGTAGACGAGAACACACGTAAGGGGAAGATCATGTCCTTTGCCCGTACGTTATCAATGGCGAACTCTTACAAAGACAAGGATGAATTCTACTATGTGTATAACTGCGATTTCAGAGGCAGGGTGTACTGCACTACCGTCGGGATGTCCCCTCAGGGAGCTGACCTTGGCAAAGCTCTTATCCACTTTAAAGAAGGGAAGGAGCTTGGAGAACACGGAGCAAGACATTTGTCGATACATGGAGCTAACATGTACGGAGAGGACAAACTGCCGTATTCTGAAAGAGTCCAGTGGGTTAGTGACAGAGAGGAAGGCATTCTTCAAGTCGCAGCCGATCCTGTGTCATCGGACTCGAGATCGTTTTGGGGGAACGCAGACAAACCTTATCAGTTCTTGGCATTCTGTTTTGAATACGCAAGATACGTCAGTACTGGGCGATTAAGTACGTTTGTATCCACCCTCCCTGTCGGGGCTGATGGCACATGCAATGGGTTACAGCACTTCTCAGCCCTACTCTGTGACCCAGTGGGTGCAGCAGCTACAAATTTAAGCCCGGATACAAAGCCCCAAGATATCTATCAAGAGGTGGCGGATGTAGTCGTACGTAAACTAGAAGAGTCCGACCATGAATACGCAGCAGCATGGAGAGAGATAGGTATCACACGTAAGATCACTAAGTCTCCGGTGATGACGCTACCTTATGGGAGTACCTTGAATGCATGCACGGACTCAGTGAGTGCATATCTTATGGAGCACCCGCATGATCATCCTTGGACATCAAGTAACCGTATGAAGGCAGCACGGTTTATGAGCCAGATGATATGGGAGTCCATCAGCGAGGTAGTTATCGCAGCAAGGGAGGCAATGAAGTGGTTGAGGGAGTGCACCAAAGCAACGAACAAGCTTGGGTTGCCTATGATATGGACTTCTCCCTCTGGATTCAAAGTGTATCACGGTAAACCTAAGTTCGAGTACAAGCGGATACAGGTGAGTATGCTCGGAAGAACGCGGATAACAGTAGGTAAACCTTTAGATAAACTAGATAAGGTGAAACAACTGAGTGGCGTATCTCCGAACTATATTCACTCGCTGGACTCCGGACACATGGTCATGACGATCATCAATGCACACACCAGAGGGATCACCTCCTTCGCCATGATACATGACGACTATGGAACACACGCAGGGGACATGCACAACATGCACCTTGCATTAAGGGAGGAGTTCGTCAACATCTACCACAACCACTCACTACTGCAGCAGTTTGTCGATGAGAATACTATAGGATTACGTACAGAATATCCACCTATTCCGAAGAGAGGAAGCTTCGATATTAGGGAGGTTCATAACTCCCCGTATTTCTTCGGATAATTAATTGCACCCAGTAGAAGGGGGAAGGGAATAGAGAATATGATAGTTAATACCCCGTATATTATACAGTATATAAAACAGTATATAATTAACCTGTATAAAGCAGTAGTAAATAAACCTATTACTATTACTGTTAATAATACAGTGACTGTACCATGGAATAAAGAGGCTATTACTAAGTTAGAGGCTGCATTCCCTATACAAAACATAACCCCGACTACGGACACAAATGACATTATGTTCAAGGCAGGGCAGAGGTCAGTAGTTGAGGTAGTCAAGAGATGGGGGCAAGTATGATCCTG
>JAMOOZ010000305.1 GCA_027064885.1 Desulfurococcales archaeon | reverse complement strand
AACCGGGGAGTGGCTGATGATAAGATGGACTAGCGGGGAGAACCCGGCAGTCTACATAAACGATTACGAAGTGGACTGGAGTCACGACTACCTCGGCAGTCCTCCCCTTCAGAGCGGGAACAATTCAATACAGATAACGTACAGGACCACATACTACAGGTATTACAAAGATCAGCTTGGAATCGGATACGGCTTTCTCCTAGTTAACTACACGACCAACACCCCGCTATCGGAGAATCCCGGCCTCATAAAGCTGTGGCACGTTTCCAGCGAGGGGACGGGTATAATGTACCTCCAGCCGGTCATTGTTCCGGGCTCTATTAATAACGTCTCGATGCGCTTAACGGTAAACGGTGTTCACGAAGTGAGAATATACTTCCATCTCACGGGCAACGAATTTTATCTGATTTACCGGAACACGAGCCTGAACGGGGACTACACCGTCCTGAACATACCAGATCTTCTTCCAAACATAACCGAGTTCGCAAACACAGATACATTAAACTCCCGCTCGTGGAACATCGTCATAGCGCTCGATTCATACTATAGCACCTCAGCGGGCAGGTTCTACTATGAGGGGCAGGACTACGGATACGGAATCACCAACCAGAGAATCCTGTACGGCTACCCGTCATCGTACATTCTCGTAAACTACACCAGTAACCTGACACTCAACCGCTTCATGATCCCCATGGAGTACTTAACTAGGCTTTACCCCGACGGAAACAATTACAACACCTTCAGCGGGTACCCCGATTACATGTACTTCACATACCATCTCCCCTCCAAGGCGATACCGTGGTACGTCCTCGTGACAACTGACAGGTACTTTTCCGGTTATCCTGGGGGGAATCTAACGGTAAAGGAAGGGCCGAACGCCCAGCACAATGTAGTGCCACCCTTCCCCCTAGATTACTACATGATCGTCTTCGCGTACCACCGGATTTCCCAAGACATAATGGTGCCCGGGGAGAACAACACGTTCCTGATGGAGAGCAGTAGCAGGGACTACACCTTCCGGCCCTGGAACAGCCGTGCGGTGGTTCATTATTTCCTAAACGGCTACGCCTCCTACGGAAAGGTCTTTCCCAAGTACACCCAGAACGGCGCCTGCGGGTACAACCTCACTTAC
>JAMOOZ010000304.1 GCA_027064885.1 Desulfurococcales archaeon | reverse complement strand
AAACCTAATTTACCTGCGGTCAATCACCCTAATGTGGGCACGCAACGCCTCACGAGGGAGGTGGGTTCGGCTGACTCCAGCAATGCTTGACGAAGGCTTCGTCCTCCAGAGGTTCGTTCTGGGACCCCTAAACACGAACACCTACGTGGTGACAGACCCTAACGGCAGGGTGGCGGTGGTTATTGACCCTGCGCCAGGGGCTTCCGATGCCCTCACCCCTATCCTCAAGGGGTTCGAAGGTAAGGTAATCATACTTATAACGCACGCCCACTTCGACCACGCTTCCGACGCTACACGTCTCCGCGCCTCATTAGGCGGCCCGCCTAAAGCCATCTGCGTCCTCCACGAACTTGATAAGTCGATGTACAGGATCTCGGAAGGGGCTGCTAGGTGGTTCGGCGTCGAGTGGGAGGATCCTGTGATTGATGAATGCTTAACAGTGCGTGAGGGGATAGAGCCCGTTAAGTTGCTGACAGAGGAGGGCGTTGCGGTCCTAGCAATCCACACGCCCGGCCACACACCCGGGTCAGTAACCTACTACTTCCTAGAGGCTAGGGCGGCATTCACTGGCGATACACTATTCAAGGGGACAATCGGCAGAACGGACTTCCCGGGAGGCGATCGTGAAGCAATGAGGAGGTCGCTACGCAGGCTGGCGCAGGAACTGCCCCCAGAAACGAAGATACTGCCCGGCCACGGCTCCCCAACAACCATGGATAGGGAGTTGAGGGAGAACAACGCACTTAGACAGGCGCTTGAGGAGATATGAATCCCAATGAAAAGGAGGAGGCTAAGACAAAAAAGTGTGGTTTTAAACACGTTTCACTAGGTTATTGCGTGGCAGTTACCTTTCCCCGGCTTTCACCCTCACGCGCTGACGCTTATCTCGCGATCTACGAAGGTACCCCTAGTCACGCCGAAGCTAAGGAATACCCTACTTACCTTACTGCCCATGTCCTTAGGCACTTCTTCCCTCAGGAACCTCACTAGTAGCGCGCCGACCTGCAGGTCATTCTTGAGCGCGTACCTCCTTATTCTCTCGAGGGTCTCTACATCTAGAACGCTCCTCACCATGCCTCCCACCCTATATTAATATTTTTAATTCGAAGTATATACTTTTTCCTTCACCCAC
>JAMOOZ010000303.1 GCA_027064885.1 Desulfurococcales archaeon | reverse complement strand
GTCGCGGATGCCGTAAGGAAAGGGACATTATCGGAGGACTCGCTGGTGTGGGTCTCGCCAGCTCTACCTCATATAGCATTCATATTCATTGGTTACCTAATCTCTCTACTCATCCCGCAGGATTTCCTCCTCTCTCTATTCATTAGGGTGGGGAAGTGAGCCGATATTGGTATAAGAACTGTTAGCCCCTAGATTAACTGGTGCTTGATAGTGAACGTTCTATGGGCTCCATGGAGGATGGAGTACTTACGGAAGTACGGTGGCGGTGTGAAGAGCTGTATCTTCTGTGACGCGGTGAACGGCGACGACAGGGACCATTATGTCGTGTTCAGGAGTAGGTATAGCATAGCCATGCTGAATATATACCCGTACAACACGGCGCACGTGATGGTTGCGCCGATACGGCACGTACCCAGGCCGGACCTCCTCACAGAGGAAGAGATCATGGATATCCATAGGCTTGTGACCCTCGTCATGAGGGCTATAGAGGACGAGTACTCTCCTCAAGGATTCAACATAGGTATGAACATAGGTAAGGTGGCAGGAGCAGGTGTAGAGGCCCACATGCACATTCATATAGTTCCCCGCTGGAATGGTGACACGAACTTTATGCCTGTCATAGCGGGTACGAAGGTGATGCCGGAGGATCTGGGCACTACATGGGAGAGGATAAGGAGGGCGATACAGCGCCAGCTAAGCAAGTAGCCTGGTTCTTTCCTTATATCACGCCGGAATCAACTCAAACCTTTATGATGTTAGGGAGCATATCTTCTATGAGGGGTTAAATAGCCATGAAACATTTAGTGGCAGACCTCACGGGTAAAGACTTAATCACGACTCAGGACTGGAGCGTTGAGGAACTCAGGCTCGCCATAGAACTTGCTAAGGACCTGAAGAGGCGGTACGTACACTACGGGATAGAGGGGATACCGAAGATACTGGACAGGAAGACATTCTTCATGCTCTTCTACGCCCCCTCCACCAGGACCAGAGCCGCCTTCGAGGCCGCGATGACCTACCTCGGCGGCCATGCCCAGTACATCGAGGCTAGGATGACCAGGATGGGTGAGGGCGAGAAGGTTAAGGACGTAGTTACCATGTACGAGAGATACGGGCAGGGCCTCGGCATAAGAATA
>JAMOOZ010000302.1 GCA_027064885.1 Desulfurococcales archaeon | reverse complement strand
TCCCTTAGCAGTTCAATCCCGCTTGCAAGTAATACACCATTATTTTGTGTTAACGCGCACATCATCCCTCCCTACGTATTACGATAAAAGAGCAACTAATAGTCGAAATACTCATCGAGCCACTAGTTCGTTGGAAGAAAAGTTTTTGAATACCTCTTCTCTAGTATAGTGCCTATGCGGTAAGACATCTCCGTTAGAGTATCTAGTAAAATATGCATACTACGTCTCTCAGCCAAGTACCCATAAGATGCCTTAAGAAGAAGCCAAACACTCCTCGCTAAAGGAACTAGGAAATACACCCACCCTGACCGCCTCTTATAAAACATGTAGACATAGCCTGGATGACTTAGCAACCTACCAGCTAAGGCAGCAATAAGATCAACCTCACTATCATCACCTACGTGACATCCAAGCATATTTCCATCACCGAGCAAACAAGCATCAACTATCAACCTACCATCAACAAACATACTAAGGAACTCCTTAGGTACATTCACCCCACTCCCCTACCAGTAGGTCGCAGGCATTCGTTAAAAAAGACAAGTCGACATTCTGCGGCCCGCAGAACATTGCCTTAACAAATTAGGCGTTCCACGTAGTATCAAGGCTACCGCGACACACCGTAGAACCGCCGAATTACTGCGTGCCTTATAAGCGACACGCGCTCGCCTCACCTCTTGAGGTGACACCTAACATGAACCTCAGGAAAAGAAAAACAAGGAAGGGTATAACTGGCATTGAGGCCGCCATCGTCATGATAGCGTTCGTAGTCGTCGCCGCTGCCCTAGCGTTCGTAGTGCTAAACATGGGTATGTTCACGACCCAGAAGGCTAAGGAAGCAATACAGACCGGCCTAGAGGGCGCTACCTCAGCACTTCAGGTTGACGGAAGTACTGCTGCCCTAGTAAACAGCAACAGCAAAGTAGACCTGATAGCAATACCTGTGAAGCTAGCGCCAGGCAAACAGGCTGTTGACCTAGGTGTTAACAGGACCTCAATATCTGTACTGATAACAGATGAAAACGTGGCACTGGAGAACGCATACGCTGGCGCACTTTACGTAGACGGCAGCAACGTGAAGCTCTCCAACGCAACTGGCACCTTTACAGTGTCATCGCTAACGCCTAGTAACATAACTAACCTAACAGCGATCAAGTCATTCATATCAAGCACTAATCCAGAGACCCCAGTAGCGTATGTGGTGTTCATAAAGAACGTGAAGTCTGATACGGTGCTCCAGAATGGTGAGAAGGCGTTAATAGTCATATACCTGCCATCCAGCTATGCTCTGAAATCCTATGCCGCGATAAGCATAGAGGTCAGGCCACCTACGGGTGCTCCGTTAACTATTGACCGCGCAATGCCAGCGACACTACCGGCTAACTCTGTAATCACGCTTGGGTGAGGTGATAAATAATGTTCAATAATGTGAATGAAAAAATAACAGGTGTTTTTTCTCTGAAGCTTAAATTATCTAACGTAGTTTGCACTATACTTATATTGTCAACGGTAATGTTAGCTATTCTTGCGCTACTACTGTATCACTACATTATCTACCTGAGGAAGCCCATACCCTTATGGAGCGTAGCATTGATAGCGCCAGCAGTAGCTATCCTGACCCACTTTTCTCTAGCTGCATTGAAAGGCCTTATGAAGGGGGTGAGGAATAATTGAGAACATCATCGATGAGGTATGGCCTTGCAAGTGTATCATCTGCAGGTTCAGCGTACGGAAACTACTCCGCTTTCTTGCGCAGAGGTGGTCGTATGAAGAAAAACACGTGGAGGAGGGGGTGGTCCGCATGAGTGAGCCAGGTAAGGCGGAGGCTGTCGTGAAGAAAGGTGAGGACCTGAACCAGTTAGTGGAAGCTCTAAAGGAGGCAGTAATGGAGCTTAGAGAGACCGTCACCGAACTGACCAATCCATTGAATAGGCTATCGTATGGAAGTGAGGAAGCTGGAGGAGCTAGCATGTACAGGGCTAAGGTTGAGTCCATACCACTAAGTAAACCCTCTGAGGAGGGTAAAGAGGACACAACATCCAGTAGCGCAGACCGTGAACTAATACCCAGGGCTTCAATTAGCGAACGCAGTACAGCAATGTCTTCTAAAGATCAAGGTGATATTGAGAGACTAATGGGCTATGTGGCTTCAGGAGTGCCTCACTCAATGTTAAGTACTGAGAACAAGTTACGGAGAATAATGCGGTTAATGCGCGTGGTATTTAACTTAAGAGGTAAGGTACCGCCTGAACTGCTCGAGCGGTACATAGAGATCTTCGTGGGACTTAAGCTAATAACGAGGGAAGATGCTAACCTGGTTAAGAACGTCCTTAGGGCAATCAATGAGGGCTACGCTAGCGGGTTAGGGCCTGAGGAACAGATACTCCTCATGACGTTGCTCGCTAAGGGTCTAGGTATAAATGACGAGGTGCTGGAGGAGGAGGCGCTACAAGTAATTGCTGAAAACCTGGTGAGAAGAACCCCTGCCAAGAGTGGTGATGGGCCCCGTCCACCCGCAGGAGAAGCTCCCACCGATAAGGCGGGCTGAGGGATCATGAATGGGCGAGTCAACGACGATAGTACATGCCATCTTAACGATAGTGGGTGTGATACTAGCGTCGATATTCGCAGCCTACGTCATAGGTAGGATGGGGTATGTCAATAGCGTACTCTCCAATGTGATAAATAGTAAGTTAGAGGAACTACAAACAAACATTAAGATAGTGGCCGGGTTCTACAACCAGACCCAAGGTAAGTACGTATTATATGTGAAAAACGTTGGAGGCACTGAAATATCTGAAACGGATCTCTATAATAGGTCGGAAGTATATATAGGACCATATAACGGATATCCAAGCATGTTTCTAATATCAAATGTCACATCATCAACCACAGCAAGCATTGTTGACCTAGACGGCGATAATGTCTGGAGTCCCGGAGAAACTATCGTGATTAAGGTTCCGTATGATACTACGGGCTTAGGCGCCGTTGAGGTAAAAGTGATTCTCCCGTCTGGCGCTTATGCTGAGGAGGTGCTGCCAGGGTGATAAGCCATGCCATGCGAGATAACAATACCTGGAGCTATTGTCGCGTTCGTGTTTATTTCGTTAATAGTTGCTGGCATATCATTAATAGTCACTGCGGTCTTAGTGCTACATAATCAAGCAACCACCAGTTTAGAAAGAGAAGCCCTGGCCGCCCATCAAATGCTACTCATACTTAACGGAACCGTCGTTAACCCAACAACATTAAGAATAAATTTCACGGTAAGGGGTGTGTCCCTAATTCCACTAACAGCAATGCAGGTAGTGGTCAAGTACACTAACACGCTGAATAAAACTGAAACCTATCTACTAGATTATGGCAGTAGTCCTGGCTGGACGCTTAACGCTATATACGTCGGTAACACGACCCGAACCCTTTCATCCGGTAACTACCTAGCGCCTGGCGAGAAAGCTGAGATCACCATAACTTTGCCTACCCCCTCCTCCGTCACGCAACCGATACTAGTGATCCTAGTCTCCCCTACAGGCTCTAAAGGCGAATACGCCTTGGGGTGATAAGGATGAAGCACGTCATAATTCCCACAGGGAATGAGGAACTCGATATAAGGCTTGGGGGCGGGTTCCCGCACCCGAACCTGATACTTATTGAGGGAGATCATGGATCCGGTAAGAGCGCCCTAGGACAGCAGTTCCTCTACGGAGCGCTAAAAGAGGGGCTTAAGGGGTTAGTGATAGCTACCGAGGTTACGCCGAGGGAACTAATCAGGAGCATGAAGGAGATACAGTTAGTTGATGCTGACAAGTTCTACATGTTCGGGCAGCTACGCATACTCACACTTCATCTTAAGAGGTTTAAGTGGAGACGTAGGCTAGGTCGCCTGATACTACCTGTACTAGCTGAGTACTTGGAGAAAAGCCAGGAACGCTTCGACGTGGCTCTCATAGATTCTTTAACTCAGTTGCTAACATACGCGGACGTAAGCACAGTGTTAAATTTCATAAAGAGGTTAAGACTCCTCACAAGCGTAGGGAAATCTATCATACTAACGATGCATCCAAGCGCCGTGGAACCTGCATTAGCGTCTAAGATACGTGGAATGTGCGACGGGTACATCAAAGTTAGGAATGAAGCCATAGGTGGCAGGATCCTGAAGGTCATGAGCGTAATTAAGATGAGGGGTATGCCTCCAGGGGCTGAGACTTCCATTACTTTCGATGTTGACCCTGCAATGGGTATTAAGATAGTTCCGATCAAGGCAGCTAAGGCGTGAGGTGAGACGCTTGGCACTGAAGGTACCTATTCCAAAATTGTGGCTTAAAAAGAGGAAAGTTGAGGAAATTAAGTTTAGTGCGGAGTGTAAGTTACCCTACCATGATGAAGAAGAACCGTGGTACCTGAAGGAGTACATCGCGCAGGTTAGGGAGAAGCGTGGTGAGCCTGACTTCGTCGATAAAGTACCTAGCGAATACAAGTTCAAAAGGCGATTCAACGTAATCTATCCCGTCGGCGGCGGCATATTCATTCACGCGCTCAGTGAGCGGACTGAGGGAGGATACGCTAGGTACATAGTTATAGAACCACCCAGGCCTCCAGAGGAAATTCTGCGTAAGGCTGAAGAGCTGATCGCAGCCAAGATACCTGAAGGATACATACCGAAATCACCTCAAGAGAAGGCATGCATGCTACTTGAGCTAGTTAAGTCATCATTCGCAAGCATAGGGGGTTCTAATGGAGGTAAGAAAAGACTGGCATTCGGAAAACGTGGAAGCAGTAACGGTAACGGAAGTAAGGAAGCTATTAAGTACGTAAGACCTGAAGAGCTGCTTAATGCCGTGATATACCACATAGTCAGAGACAAAATAAGTGTAGGGTTACTTGAGCCCTTCATACGTGACCCATACATTGAGGATATCTCATGTAGTGGGCTAGGCAACATCTTCATAATACATAAGATATTCGGGCCTATGGAGAGTAACATAAGGTTCGAGAGCCACGATGAGCTTAATGCTTACCTAATAGCGCTAGCTGAGAAGATCGGTAAGCCACTATCAAATGCTAGACCCATAGTAGACGCGACATTGCCTGACGGCTCACGTATAAACATAGTGTACGGAACGGATGTTAGCTTGAGAGGCTCCAACTTCACGATCCGTAAGGTATCGAAGACCCCGCTAAGCGTGACTCAGCTCATAAACTGGGGTACCTTCGATGCTAGGGTAGCAGCATACATGTGGATCTTACTGAGAGAAGGCATGAGTGGCTTCATATGTGGCGAGACCGCTAGCGGTAAGACTACCTCGCTAACGGCTATGCTTGTCTTCATAAGGCCAAGCGCTAAGATAGTGTCCATCGAGGACACTGCCGAGGTCATAGTACCGCACCCTAACTGGACAAGGGAACTAACTAGAGATACTGGTAAGCCGGAGAGCAGTGTCACGATGTTCGACCTGCTTAAGGCTGCCCTTAGGCAGCGTCCCAATTACATCATAGTTGGTGAGATACGTGGAGCTGAAGGTAATATAGCCTTTCAAGCAATGCAGACAGGTCACCCGGTGCTCTCCACGTTCCATGCCGCCGATATTGACAGGCTTATCCAAAGGCTCACTAACCACCCAATAAACGTGCCGAAGACCAACATGGATTCCTTGAACTTCGCTTGGTTTCAAAGCGCTGTGTATACGAAGCAAGGATTCCTTGCTAGGAGATTGATTAAGCTCTACGAGCTACTAGGTTATGACCCCTCAACCGACAGTATCCTAGCCGTACCGGTCTTCGTCTGGGACCCGTCAACTGACAGGTTCATATTCAGTGGCAGAGGAGCGAGCTACCTACTTGAAGAGAAGATAGCGGTAATGAAGGGCATACCAAGGAGCAGGATAAAGGAAATATACGACGAGCTCGAACTAAGGAGAGCTTTTTTAGAGGAGATGGTTAGGCGTAAGATCTTCAACTACTGGGACGTATGGAAAGCTATCGTGAAGGCCGATGAGTTAGGTGTTGAGGAAGCATTAAGGAGGCTAAGGGCAGGGACCCTGTTATGAAGGAGGTGAAATTACCTAAACTTAAGGACATAGTACTGAGGTCTCTAGCAATATCCGTTATTGCTTACGCTGTGTACTACGTTGTAATGTACATTAAGATACCCTACCCAACAAATTACGTGATTCTAGGTACGGTTTCCTTCGCACTATTCATTATTTTCTACATGCCTCAGCTCATGGGGATAAAGAAGGAAAAATATGAACCAGACATTGACTTCATATTCATGTTAGCGCATATGCTCTCGGTAGCATCGAGTAAGACGTCCAATGTGAACGTTATTAGCTCGGTATCTAAGGAGAATATTTACGGTAAGTACGCTAAGTTCTTCAAGCGTGCCTACCTCTTAGTTAAGGAATACGGCTATGATTTCCCGCGTGCGATGATAATTGTTAGCAAGGACGCCGAGAAGGTTAAGTACCTTAAGGACTTCATGGAGCGGTACGCCGCTGCTGTCAAGGTAGGTGAGGATATCGAGAGGTTCTTGGAGGTCGAACTGAGAAACTCCATGAATACGTTCGAATACATATACTCCAGAGTTATGGACTCTGTGCGCGTACTTCTAGGAGTGTATACCGCTGTCATGACCTCCGTAATCTTCGTTATTTCTAACCTACTCGTTCTATCAATAATCTTCGGCGGCGACCTAACTATTATATACGTGTCCTTCATAGGGTCATTCATAGCCCTAATCGCTGTATTAGTCACACTCCGAATAGGTTTGCCTAAGGACTTCCTAGTAATAGCCGGAAAAGCACGTAAGAAAGTGCTTGAAGTACCCCTCATGGCTATACTGGCTGGTGTTGCTGCGAGTCTCTGGATCTTCATAATGTACTTATTCTACATCATAAACATTGATGTGTACCTCCTGATAGCAATAGTGGGGTTACTCCTGCTCGCGCCCGGTTACTTGTTAAGGAAGATAGAAAACCACGTGCGTTTAGTTGACGAGGACTTCCCCGTCTTTGCCCGTATGTACGGTAATAACCTCGCAATAATACCTTCCCCACTGAAAGCCATAGAGCCCCTCACAAGCGTTGTCTTCGGACGTATAGCGTCTGCTGTGAGGAGGTTACACACACTCCTAGCTAACAACATAAGCTTCAACGTAGCCATAAAGGAATTCGCTAAAACCAGCGCATCTGAGCTCATCAGGAGATCCTCTGAGATAATGAGTGATACGATAAAGTTCGGCGGTAATACATACAAAGTGGGCTTAATACTATCCGATCTCTCATCAATGATAAACAGAATAAGGAGACGAAGGCTTCAGGTTCATAAGACATTCGAAACCTCTGTCTACGCACTGCACGTTACGAATATTTTGCTCATAACTTTCATAACGAACATAATGTCGATATTTGCTAGAGTAATTTCAAGCATTCAGACCCTGATACCATTCTATGTTATCCCTCGACCAATGATAACATTGCTTGGATTAAGCACAGCAATAGTGCTGACCATAATAAACTCATGGGCACTAACCATGACTAACGGAGGGTTACGTCACACCGTAATATACTACATGGGATTACTGCTACTCTTAGGCGGTGTGAGTGCTTATGCATCAAACATCTTAGTGACTGTAATAATGAAACCATTAAGCTCAGTAATAACTCAGACACTGCAACCAATATATCCTTCTACCTAGGGATAGCCCAAGAGAATGCATGTTACTTATTACACTCCTTATTAATTACAACGTTAGTTTACTAAGGGGTGGGAACCTTTATTGGGGTGGTGGGGGCCAATGGCGTTGGGCTCGATAACCGCCCACGACCCCACAACCCTACCCTAAAGGATTATGGGTGAGGCGGAAGTCCCTAGAGAACATCCCAACCCACCCTAAACCACCGCAATCCATACTCCAGGGACAAACAGTTACCCGTACTTCATTTTAGTAACTATGGCTATTTAATGCTTACAAGGACTTCTCCCTCACTACAATTACCTTTACTAGCAGTTCATTGGGAACTACATTCCCTGCACACCTTAAAGCGCAGATTACAGGAGAAAGTACTGCAATCAACAAGCAATTAAAAACTATTGGACACCACTCCTTAGTCAGGCGGAGAAGAGTCTGGAGAAACCGCGATGAACCAACCTACGGGAACCTAAAAGATCATAGACGGAGGACTGGTGCGGAATGACGGGATATTTAATGTACGGAGATCGCCTATGTCTTTTGCTTTAAAATATTGTAAATATTCAGTAAAATCTCTTTAGGAAAATCTCTTTAGGAATTAACAACTTTCGTGATAAAGTGAAAATATTTTCTTCTCTTGTAAGTCATTGATCACTATGGTCGTAAGCCGTATTTTTCCATTCCCCTACGTATATGTAGGGTGGGGCTTTTGGTGAAGGTGGTTTTGGTTGCGGATAGGGCGGTTTTTACGGACTATCATGGTGCTGACTTCTTTGGCTTTGGACTCTGTATGCCGTATAGGCTTGTACCAAAGTTCGTGGAGTACAGGATACTTGCCCCCGAGATCCCCACGGTAGACGGGGTTAGAGCTAAGTTCGCACCTTTAGGTCTGTGCAAGGTTGAAGCAGCCCTTTTGTCAGCTGGTTTTAAGCGAGAGGATGTAGCTATAGTGCCTCCTCACGCGCTTAGGAGAGCTGTTGATAAAGATACAGCAGTAGTTGGAGTTCATGTACTTGATCCTAAGGGGTTAGCTCCGGTGACATGGACTCTGAAGGTGATTTCGGGAGGAGGGCCTAGTTGCACGGAGCTGGAGTTCGAGAACCTCATGAAGAGCGTGCTCGAGCTTAAGCATAGGTATGGATTTAGGTTAGTGGTGGGAGGGCCTGGTTCATGGCAGCTTAGAGGATGGGAAGATAAATACGAGATAGATGTGCTGTATGATGGAGCTTCTGAAGTGACGTTCCCAGTCGTTGTTAAGAAGTTAATCAATGGAGAAGAGGTACCTAGGTATGTTAGGGGAGAATCGCCGCTACCAGAGGCAATTCCACTAATTGTAACACCGTCTAGGAACGGGTTAGTACAGATAACTAGGGGTTGCCCTCGTAGATGTAAGTTCTGCAACCCGACGATGTGGAGATTTTTATCCATACCTCTTGACCATATACTAAAGGAGGTTGAGTTTAACTTAAGGGCAGGACTCAAGGGTATTGGGCTCGTAACTGAGGATGTACTACTTTATGGAGCTAATGGGCTGGAGCTTAATCCGGATGCGGTTAAGAAGCTTTTTAGCAAAACCACTCAGTTGGCAAGTACGTACGGTGTTGACGTCATAAGCTTTAGTCATGTTTCAAGCGCCTCAGCTCTAGTGATGAAGAACGTTGTGAAGTATATAAGTGACCTAGAGAACCTGTCCGATAGTAAACCTCTCTTTCCTCAGATAGGCCTTGAGACCGGTAGCCCTAGGATCGTGGCCAAGTACTTTAGGGGGAAGGCATACCCCTGGAATCCGGAGGACTGGCCTAATATCATAGTTGAGGCAGCGAAGCTTTTTAACGACGCGTATTGGTATCCATGTTATACTTACATAATTGGATTTCCTGACGCCACGTCTGAAGACTACATCAAAACAATAGAACTCTTAGATCGGCTCAGAGACGAAGGGTTTAAGGGTTGGGCTTTCCCATTACTGCTTATACCCATGGGTGGAACGCTAATAGAGAAGGAAGCTCAATTTCTTCGGTTAAGAATGCTTCCCAGAGAAGCCATAGATTGCATGGTTGAGGGGTGGAGACTGAGCTTAAACTTCTCTGAAACAGCAATTCCTAAACTTATAAAGATCCGGAACCCGCTTATAGCAAGGATTATGAAGAGCCTTGCCGAGAAAGCCCTCGAGGCAATGAGAATATGGATTGAGGGCGTGAGTAAAGGTGTAGACGTTATCGAGTCCGAGTTCAGTCAAGTTAACATCAGAAATTGGGGAGGCCTTGTTAAAGCCATAATCAGCCATTAGCTCACGCTAGTAAAGTCATATACGTTACTTAGTTCCTTCAGCACATTGCAGTACAGTATGAAATAGCGTTAAAGAGCGGGTCAGCTCTTGTAACTAAGATGGGGACCTTGAAGGCAATAAGCTGATAAACCAAGGATAAACTACCTTGCTTAAATACTTCACCGTACCGCGTGAGGCTCGGTCGAGCCCACATCATTACCTCTATTCAGGGCTTAATCCCCACCTCAGAGCAGGTCATTAACTCAATCTCATCAAGCAATTAAAGCAATCGAACACGTCCCCAAAGTTCAAAACATGCTATTTCATTTAGCCCTCATTAAGACTTATAATAATATTTAAAAGGGACAGAAAAATCATGAAGCTCATTCCATGAGCTGGCGGTGAAGTTCTTGAGTGGCGGGCCCGCGGGGATTTGAACCCCGGACCACCGGCTTAGAAGGCCGGCGCCCTATCCTGGCTAGGCTACGGGCCCTCGCCCATTGGTGTTTTGATTCCTTGGGTTATTTAGGTTTTGCTTAAGGTATCTTTGTAAATCAACTACTTGGTCAGGGAACTTCTTAAGAACAATGAAGCCAGCTAGGTCGTAGATTTCCTTGGCCTTCATTAGTATTACGTAATCGCTACTCGCGATAACCCCCCTAGAGGATATCACTTCCGTATCCGTCCTTGATGCTAGAATAACTTCCCACTGGGGAGACAGCATCCGTATGATCTTGGAGTGCTCGGCACTCATGCTGACGGACTTATCTAGAAATAATATAACGTTACTGGGCCCTAGCTCTCCTGTCGCATCTCTAACAATCTCAACGGCGTTCATAATCGACGGTGCTGAGAAGTCCTTGATCTTTGCGCTTCTTAAATCCCTCACTATACCATCGTCACATAGGTAAAGTGTTAATCCCTCAATGGCTGCAGCCACTGTTAATAGTACGTTATATCCATCTATGATTAGGTGACGCCCCCAAATTTCATTAACGATCTTTCCTTGAATGGAGATAACGTCGCTATCGCTATGCACACATCGGTAGAGTAGCATCCTCTCTTCTCTAGTAAGCAAGTACCTTGAGGTTACTAGGTTCAACGCGCCCTTTGACTTGTATCCTCGGTTAAGCAGGTATTTATAATCAATCAATGCTTCAAGTAGCTCTCGACGTAAATGCTTCTCTGGGTCTTTTGTCATAATATCTTACCTGTCATTATCAATAACTGCTTCCGTAGAGCATCCCGCAGTCCTTCAAGTAATTCCTGTGTTGCTGGCTTAGGTATAAAGCCCGAAGCATGTGTGGGTTTACCGCCTCCTCTACCATCAAATTCCTTGATGATTGCCTGTAGTAACTTGTTGAGCGGTGCCTTCTTTGCCGCCTGCCAGCCCGCTGCCCCTTCGATGCGTGTGCCGTTTTCTGCAGGTATTAAAATGAAGGTTATGAAGTTATCATTCTCCTTACTTATCCTCAGCAGTAACTCACTCACGAATTCCCGGTCCTCTATTTCCAGCTTAATGACCGAGAACCTTATACTGTTGAGGTTCTCAGAGCTACGTAACACTTTCTCATGCACGAGCTCAAGATACTCCTTCCTATACCTCGCTAGGAGGTTACGTAACCTACTTAGATCCTCAACCACAGCCCTAGCCTTCTGCAGGGCATCCCCTCCTAAGATTCGTGAAACCTCCGTGATCCTACTTTCTAATTCCTTGGCATAAATGGTGACGTTGGTTCCGGCGACATACTCTAACCTGACGACACCATCAGCTATTCTGTCAACATTAACGATCTTTATTGCGCCCACCTCCCGCGTGTTCGTTACGTGAGTTCCAAAGCACGCTTCAGCATCTAAGCCCTCGATCTCGACGACCCTTATAGTTGGTTCGAGAACGACCCCGCCCTCGTACAGTCTGAACCCATACTTAGCTTCGGCCTCGTACTTATTCATATACACGGTATTAACCCGTAGCCCCTCATTAACGACTTTATTTGCTAGGTCCTCTATCTTACGGATTTCCTTCTCGGTCAAAGGCTTATAGTGAGTTATATCTAACCTAGCCCTATCCAAGCTCTTCTCCGCACCTGCCTGCCATACATGTTCCCCGAGTACCCTACGGCACACACCGAGAATAATGTGTGTTGCTGTGTGGTGCCTCATTAACGTGAACCTGCGGTGCCAGTCTATCACACCATGGACCTCCAATCCCTCCACATTCGGTAACACGGGCTTCTCAAGGACATGAACTACTACGTTACCCACCTTCTGAACATCAACCACGCGGAACTTACCAATGTCCCTTACTTCTAGGTAACCCGTGTCTGGGGCTTGACCACCACCTTCAGGGTAGAAGGTCGTTCTGTCTAGTACTACGTACCTGTCCCTGGCGAATAATATTCGTCCGTGAAACTCCCTTAAGTAGGGATCTCTGTGAAACAGTAGCTCCGTAGGACCCAATGACTTAACTTCCTCAACAATTTCCAGCGGCAACTTACGGACCTTACTCTTCTTTATAGGCGCTTTCCCGTGTTTTGCTGCAACTATGGCATAAAAGTTGTGCGGTATCTTAATATTCATGCCTAGGCGGGATGCTATCTCTACTACAAGGTCGGGTGGGATGCCGTGACTGTCATATAGCTTTACCAGTTCGTCGGTGCTTAAACCAGGGCCACCCTTCCTCAAGTACTTGCGGACGAGTTGCGGTGCTTTCTTTACGGTGTCCATGAATTTCCTTAATTCGTACTTGATTACGTCATGGATGTAGTCCATCCTCTCAGAAATCTGCGGGAATGTTCGTTTCCAGTACGTTGATTGCAGCTGGAAGAGTTCGCTGACGGTATCATCGTTCAGCATACTAAGCAGTGTTAATATCCTGAAGATCCTCCTAAGCACTAGCCTTGCTAAGTAACCTTCACCCGTGTTTGATGGGACTATCCCGTCTGAGAGCATTAACGCGGACGTCCTGACGTGGTCAAGTAACGCCAGAACCATTATCTCCCTGTCGAGGTACTTCCCTATCTCCTCCTCACTTAAACCTAGTTCCTTAGCGACATTACGCTTTAAAATAGCGTACTTCCCCGGATCCTTAGGATTAAGCTTACCCACGTACTTTATTGCGCTATAAAGTACCTTCTCTGGAGGTTCCTGCACATTCAGCGCCTTATGGTACTTATGTACAAGATCGCCGTAGATGGCATGGAAGGCTGTGGGAACGCGCTGCGTGAACCATGCTATCCTTTCTATACCATATCCGGTATCTACGACCTTTATCGGCATCTCGCGGTATGATCCATTATGTTCCTTGTACATCATGAATACTAAGGTTGCTAGTTCCAGCCCACCCACCGCCACTTCGAATGAGGGACCAGCGTTTCCTCCGCCTTCCCACCATGACTCCTTGAATACCAGCTCGCTTTCCGGGATACCTATCTCTTTCGTGAAGAACTCGCGAGCAAGCTCCACGGTTTCATCTGAGAAGTATACCTTCTTGTTCTCGTAGTTGAAGGCGTGATGACCTCCCATTATGAAGCCCGTTAAGTGCCTGCCGAATGTGTAACCCACACTATCTAAGTCCTCCAACCTTATACACGGCTGCGCTATTACTAAGGGGTTGGCCGGCGGAGGGACTATACCGGACGTCACGTGCGGCTGGAACACAACTATGGAAGCAATCGTGAGGTACAGATCGTCCCTCCACCTAGCAACGACTGGGTAAGGCTCTATTACCTCGTGACCGTTTCTCTCAAAGAACTTCAGGAATTTCTGTCTAGCTTCCTCGACACTCAAGGGTGGAGATCCTATCTTGAGATTGAAGAAATAGTAGTCACTGCAGGGTGCATCCCCGCAGTTAGGCCTCTCATTAAGAGACCAGAAAAACTCCCCGCAAATCGGGCATTTCTGCCTGGTGTACCCGCGTTCACGGAACATCTTAACCCTGTAAATAGATGGATCTACCTTCACGATCCTCCCCGCTCTGGAAATACCTTAGCTGAGACTTAATAATGATTAGGTGTCACGACGCAGAATGTAGGTTTGCAACCAGGATCGTTTCAAGAAAAGCAAAGCACGTAGAGAATGAATTGAAGTTGAATAGGTCTTCGTTTTTGGTTTAGCCGAATAGTGATGATATGCCTTCAGCGATTTCTTCTTCGCTGACTTCCTTCTCTTCTTCCTCCTCTTCCTCCTCCTTCTCCTCAGCAGGCGCACCAGTAGCCGCTGGTGCAGTAGGAGCTACTTGCACACTAACCTCAATGCCAAGGTCGGGTGCTTTCTGCTGTAACTGCAGTGCGAGGGCTAGAGCCTTAGCTATTGCTCTCCTGAACACCTCGGCCGCGGTTTCCGGCGTTATGAAGCCAGCCTCTCCAGCTAAGGTGGCTGCGCGGCGGTAAGCCCTAGCTATGACCTCCGGTAGTATATCAGGCAACGGTAGGGCAGCCTCTATCGCAACTTCCTTTACTATGCTTACAGCGCGTAGTAGGTCGTCTCTAAATGCATCCACGTCCACCTTAAGCTGCTCTGCGGGTATTATGTTTCCGTCCTCCCACACTACCCTAGGCTTCAGTTTAACTACTACTGGCTTAATGTCTAGCTTCCTAAGTAAGGATGCAAGTTCAGGTGATATTTCATCCCCTGCTGACGCTACCTTAGTTTCCTTGGCTATCCAGATAATGCCTTCCCTTACCTGTGTCCTTATTCTGAGCTTACCGAATACCGAAAGCATTGGTCCGGGCGGTATTCCGGTAGGTCCCTCAGGTATGTATATGTCGTCGGTTGCTATGTCTCCCGGCTTAGCGTACTTAGGCGCTACTAGTTTGTCCAGTAGTAATGCGAGCTCGTACGGATTCATGTTCGTGAACATGAAGGCATTGGTACCAATAAGGTATTTCTCAAGTTCATCAACGTTCGGTAGACCCTCTTCACGTGCGGCTCTGAGGAACACACTGTTCTTGTATACCTTAATAAAGCCGTACTTAGAGAGTTCCTGTTTTATCTTCTTATACTGAGGCGTTGGGACACCGTCTAGGCTTATTATCGCTACGCACTTATACCTGCGAAGTAAGTCACGTATTTCCTGAACTATCTGTTGCTTTCTCAAGATCGCTGGCCTTACCCTCTCCTTAGTAACCTTCTTGGACTCCTCCAGTTTCCGTAGCACCTTAAGTAGCTGAGCCCTGGTTTTTCCTTTCATTGCATGAACACCTCCACAGGCGGTCCCATAGTTGTTTTGACGTAAACACGGGTTGAGGTCTCGAAGGGTCTCTTGAACTTTGTTTTTATATGCTCTATTACCGCCATCGCATTTTCAGCTAGGTCTTCGGGAGACATATCCTCGGTACCTATTTTACAACCCACCCATGCCTGCTCCTTGTTCCTTAGTCTCACGCTATTAGTATACCTCTTGATGAAGATGTTTATGTCCGCATTTATCGGTATGGGAATCGGAGCTTTTCCCCTAGGGCCTAGCACGGGACCTATTATCCTACCCATTTGAGCCATTAGGTCAGCACGGACTAGTACCCAATCATACTTTCGTCCTAGCTTCTTCAGTTCCCTCTTACTCAAGGACTTAACTTCGTCCCCACTTAGCGCGTCTACACCAGCCTCTTTAGCCTTAAGTAACATGTCTCCAGCGGCGATGATTAGGATCTTCGGTGTCTTGCCAGTGCCTTTTGGTAGAACTACGTTATCTCTGAACTTCACCTCCGGGTCTTTAGGGTTGACTCCCTTAAACACCACTTGGAGCTCAACGGACTGCTTGAAGTTCCTGCCTTTACCTAACTCTATTGCCTTCCTTATGGCGTCAGCCAGTACTTCCCTTGTGAACGGCATCCTTCTCACCTACCCTCTTTTCCATTCTTCCTCATATTTAAGCAATAAGTCGTCATACTTACCCTCTTCTATCTCCTTCACTACCTCTCTTGGTTCTTTACCCTCCACGGTTAGCCCTATAGTCGCGGCGGTCGACAACACCGTCTTAACGGCTTTCTTTAACGTTTTGGCTGTGAGATCGTTCTTCTTCATTAATGCAACTTTTACGACATCCTCCAAGCTTATGTCCCCGATCTTACTATGAGCGGGATCTCCTGAGGGTTTGTCTACACCCGCTACCTTTAAGAGGAGCGCTGATGTCGGCGGGGATTTTACTTCTATTCTGTATTCCTTAGTGTCGGTATTTACGTAAACATTAACGGTTACCTCCATGCCCTTGAAGTCCTCAGTCAGCTCATTTATCTTGTTTATGACTTCATCTACGTTGAGTCCATACTGTGTCAGGGAGGGACCTAGCGGAGGTGCGGGCGTTGCCTCCCCTCCTTTTATTCTTGTCCTAATCGTTTTCCACGGCATGTCACATCACTTCCTTACCGGTTTCACAAAATCTCCTGGGACGGTCATCTCGGCCTTAAACGAGGTCTCAAGCATGTCAAGTTTAACAATGTTCTTCTGAACATCAACGGATATTACCTTACCGCGCTGTCCCTTAAGCGGGCCTGAAATAATCTCAACTATATCTCCGGGCTTTATCTCCTCTATGGGTGACCTGACCTTAATCAACTTCTCGACTTCCTCACGAGTTAGTGAACCCATTGCACGTCCCTTAACGTGCTTGATATCCCTTGCTAACTGATGCACTATGTGAAGCCCTATGGTCTCAATCACTATGTAACCATGTATTTCAGGCGGAACTATTATTGAGTAGAGTCCCTTGGCGTTACTACCCTTGGCTATCGACTCAAGCATCATAGCTACATTCATCTCCTGCCTAGCCGTCGTCCTTAGCACCACGTACTTAGGTTGCCTTGCCACAACTCCCCTCTCTAGCGACTCACCCATGCCCTATCCCCTGAACCACCGTGAGTATTGTGTACACCACAAAGCCTATGCCTCCAACCAGAAATAAGCCACCGAAGGTTATCTTTAGGAGTAACTTATACTCGTCTGGTTCGGGCTTCTCCGAGATCGCCAATATCTTTCTCCATGTGGCGAAGAGCTCCTCTAGCCGCATTACCCCCACCAGCCTAAAACCTACTGACTGAGTAGCTTATTAAGTATTTCATCAGGGTCATACGGAGATAGATCATCATATCCTTGACCAACACCAACGTACATTATGGGTTTATTTATGGATAGAATTATGCTTAAGGCAGAACCACCCCTGGCATCAGCATCAAGCTTCGTTAGGATCACGGCGTCAACGTCTATTGCATTATCAAACCACCTTGCCTGTTGCACAGCGTCGTTGCCCGTTAGTGCATCAAGAATAAGTATCTTCAGGTGGGGCTTGACGACACGGACTATTTTACGTAGTTCCTCCATAAGGTTTCTATCTGTGTGCATTCTCCCAGCAGTATCTATGAGGACAGCATCAAGCTTAGAGCTCATCGCATGCAATACACCATCTTTAGCCACAGCTGCCGGATCCGCTCCATACTTACCCTTTATGAAAGGCAGGCCTAGTTTTTCCGCATGCAGTCTCAACTGCTCCTGAGCTCCTGCTCTAAAGGTGTCAGCAGCTACAATGACTGGTGTTAGCCCGTGTTTTCTTAATCTATGAGCTACCTTAGCTATCGTAGTGGTCTTTCCAACGCCGTTTACTCCGACGAACACGATTATATATGGCTTAGGCCCGTCCTTAACAACGTCGACAATGTCCTTACCGAAGATCCCTTGGCTGAGATACTTTCTTATTGCTTCCTTAATTTTCTCCTGCACTAAGCGTTCGGCACCGCCAAACCTGCCGACTCGTAAGCCAATGAGTTCATGCTTGAGGATTTCTTTGAGTTTTTCCACAGCCTCTACTGCGACATCACCCTCAAGTAGCGTGAGCTCAAAATTAGAGAATATCTTCTCGAACTCCTCCTCAGTTAGTTCCTTCTTTGCAACTACTTCGCTTAGTTTCTTTGTGAAGCCCTCGAAGGCCCTCCTTAAGTTTTTGAACATCTTACTAACCCCTTAGTGTGAGCTTCTCGCGTAATTAAAATATACTCTGTGTATTGAAAGTGCGTGCACTACGGATATCATTATCTCTTCCTTACATAATACTAGGAAGCCCAGGTTATAGATCATTCAGCCTTTTGAGCCCGTGTTTGAGCCTGCGCTATGGCTGCGTTAACAGCGCTCTGTAACTGCTTATATATGGTTACCACACGACCAAGTTCTTCCTGCAATTTTTTAATCACGTCTCTAAGCTCCTTTTCCTTAAGTGATAGCACTTCCATCGCCTTCTCTAGATCTAGTTCTGCGAAATACTCCATTCCTAGGTGAGTTAGTACTCTTTCCTTAGTTACTGGGGTAACCTTAATCATTATATGTCCTCTGCTGTCTGTAGGCATGAACAATTCATTCACAAGCTCCTTGCGCAGTTCGGATAGCGCATTAGTGCTTGCTTTAATCTCCTCTATTTCAGCTGTAACTTGGTCTATTTGTGTCTGTATAGCTTCTATGTATCGCTTTAACTCTGCTAGCCTAGCGATGGCCTCATTAACGCTTATAGCTTGCGTCGACACGTTACTCAATCCTCCATCCCCTCAACGTGACCAAGTCGCGAATGTACTTGTACTTGGACTTCTCAGGTGGTATCTCATAAACTTCTAGGATCTTAATGTGGGCTCTCCTCAGTTTATGCTTGCTTCCGAGGTCTGAATATACCTTTTCTATAGCGTCTTCTTTCTTAACTGCCCTAACATCTATTGTGAAGGGCTGCCACTCGCGTAGCTTGTCCGGGCTGAAGAGCGCTACGCCCTTTACCCTGAAGACCTTTACCTCTGTCATTCGTTTCACCTCATGTTCAGGGCTTTCATTATTCTCATTATTTCAGGGCCTGTTGTTTTCTCCCCTACCAGGGCCCCGTAGTTATTCGCTACGAGGCCGGTCTTAATAAAGGCTACACCGAAATTAACTGTTCCCACATCTAAAGGAACACAAAAGAATCTAGATAATTCCTGTAGTTCACTATCATCCACATCGGGGTGTACAACCCCTCCTTTGCCTGTTATGACGGCTACGGACCCCACTGTAGGTATACCAGCTATCGATCCCTTCCTAAACTTGCCGACGTCTAATATCCGTACTATTCGTTTTAGTTCATGATCCTCAATCTCCTTATGAAACATTGCAGCATTATCGTTAGTGAGCACGGTGTTACCTAAAGCTGTGAAGACAGTATGTACTATGTGTACGTTTAGTCCTATCTCCCTTAACTCCCTAACCTCTTCTTCCTTGGTCAAGCGAGGTAACAGTATAGCCTTATCATTGCCAGCGACAAATATTCCCAGTAAAGGCGAATCATCCACGCTAGCCTCTATAACTTCAACATTAAGAGTGTCACTAATTTTCCTCTTAACACTACTTTCAGTTCCCTTCGGGACTAAAGCTACTTTATTGTTCGCAAAAATATACACACCAATGTTAGGGTTACCACGAATTCTTAAGGTGTCGAGCGGCATTAACATTACCCCTGATCTTCAGCCTCGCTTGAACCGATGGAGCCGGGTGTTACGTGTATTGCTAGGACTGCCTTCAGTACCTTACCCTCCTTATCTACTGGAATAACTCTTACTGCTACTCTCCTAGGGGGTCTATCATACGCTCTTGAAAATATGTATTCATTAATGGATGAATCTATTATGATCTTTTCTGCTTTAGTATGCCTTTCTAGGAACTCACGTATTCTCTTAAGTGCTCTTGGTGCTCTGCGTGTACGACCCGTCCAATACAGTCGTGAAAGGTTTATCACGTATATTCTTTCATCCGGCATCCATATCACCATCCTCCTTCAAATTACTATCATTAGATGTTACCTAACTTAGACCTTCTCCAATTACGCATGCGTGGCCTGTACGGTACCTTCCTCAGAGTTTTTATCACTACCCACACTGGTATTGATGAGTTGCTCTTTAATACTCTAGCAAGACGTAGTTTCCGTGCAACGTGCTTATTACGAGCCATTCCGCTCACCTCTTCTCTCTAATCCTTATATGGAATTCACGCCTGCTTTTGGAGTCAACTACGTACAAAATCTGTTTTAAGGTTTCCTCATCAACAATTCTCGTTAATTGCCCTGACAGAGCTAAACTGACTATGTACTCCTCAACAGCATTGGCAAGCTCAGGCTTCACTAACTTCACGTTAGTTAAACGCGCCCTAGCCTCCGGAGTCATTACTCTCCTCAAGATCTCCTGCTTCTGTGCCTCCCGAGCTAACTCCTCCTGCCTTCTTTTCTCTTCAGCTTGCCTTCTCAGTAAGGCTTCTAACCTCCTTCTTTTAAGCTCCTCCAACTCAGCATCATAGTACTCGTCACTCATTTCTTGGAACCTCCGTATTTACTTAACTCCGGAATCTCCTTAACTACTTCTTGGAATACTTCACCAGCTATTTTATCCATTATTGACTTGCCCTTAGGTGTAAGGACCCTGCCCTTATTGCCCTTCTTAGCAACTAACCCTGCACGCTCAAGCTGCTGAAGTATCTTCCTAATATGCGAGCCACCAGCTTTTCTAAAGTGTGGCGGGGCTGACCCTCTATCCTTTAACCCGCCGTAAATGGTCCTGAACCTCTCTATTCCTAAAGGCCTTCCGGCTATGTATAGTTTCCGCATAATACTTGCTGCCCTTGTGTACCACCAATCAGGATCCTCTGGGACTTTTTCCTTATGTGAGCCAGTCTTAGCAAATAATGCCCACTTCGGGGGCTCTACCGCACGTACATTTTCCTTTAAGTATTGGGCCAGTGCCCTGATGAACCTATCAGCTGGCACTTCCTTCACATTCACCATTGCACTCTCCCCGCTCCTCAGAAACTACCCTTGAAGTTTTATTAAGCTTTACACTTAACTCTTAATCCCTAGCAACCCCGTAGCTATGTGAGAACCTATTTAACAAATATTTTGAACATCAATACTAAAACTAAGTAGGGGGACATGCTTGGGGATCTTTGATAAGTTCAATAAGTCCAAGATGAAGGATGCTTTAAAACGCCTAGCCCCTAAGGTAGGCAAACCAACTCAACTTAAGTCAGTTGACATAATGGTCAAAAGATTGCTGGATAAATGGAGCGTCATTCAGGATGAAGGTATAACCTTAAGTATGTTATTCGATGACGCTGAAACACCTTACTTCTGCCAGATAACCACAGTTGAGCGCACTAAGGGTCTCTTCGGCGGTGTCATTAAGGTCGTATGCCGCTATAATCCCGAGGACGCGTATCAGTACAGCTATTACAGTAGCTTCTATGGCGATGAAGAATATCAAGATAGTTACTATGAGGATGACTACATGCCAAGATACAGGAGTATGACCTTCGGTGATAAGGATATAATTAAGGTATACGTTGACCCCAAATTGTACGAGAAACTCATGATCATTCTGACAACTTAATGAGAGGCAACTTCGAGTCCGGTAAATAGCCTTATTTTTACTCCACGATATTCTATCAGCTGGATGAGTAGCGTTGAGTAGCGACAACAACATAGAGAATAAGAGAGGAAAGACTATGCCAGACTTAACATACGGATTCCTTTATTTCTCCTTTGCATTCTTCATCGCTGTGTTAACATCCTATATGATACTTTCATCTACGCGAGGCCCATATATAGGGTATAGGGTACCCCATCACTTAATAGTGCTTGTATTGACGGCGTTCCTCACAACACTAGTGTTTGTTGTCGCCTCTGTAATTAAGTACGCTAGAAAAGTTATTTACGCGTTAGTATTCTCCTTAATCTCAGTGACTGTAAGTTTCTATCTTTACGAATATTACATAGTCATATCCAGGCACCTTAGTGTATTGCCACTACCTCTCATAATTATTCTGAGCAATGAAGGTCATTCAACCTACGCTATAGACTTAGGACAAATTTCCTTAATCATCGCGATCCTTCTTATTTACGTCATCCGTAATTTCGGTAAGAACGCTTCCCCTAGAACTTCTGTGTAAAATGTTTTGGGTAGAGTAATTAATGTTGCATAGTGAGAACAAACGTGATGTTTTTAAGCCTCTGAAAATCCTCGTTATTGGTGCCGCGGTAGTATAGCCCGGCCAAGTATGCGGGCCTCTCGAGTAGGGGCTTGAGCCGGCCCTGCGTGGACAGCCCGTGACCCGGGTTCAAATCCCGGCCGCGGCACCACATAATGATTCTGTATTGCAATTATGCCGAAATCGCGCCGAGAGAGTTTCTCTTTAGGGCTTCTCTTTAGGTAGTATACCTAGCAATTCCTCGCATGCATGTGTGATACGGGATGCAACAACCCAAGTTTCAAGGGGCTTAGGGTATATTGCGTAAACGCTTCTTGCCAGCGCTTTTGTCTCTTCTTCGAAATCACCGTGAGGGAAAGCACCTATGACCATGGGGATGTCCTGCTTAAGCGACTCAGAACAAATTTCTGTCGGGCTTCGAAGCTTTCCCCACTCACTCAATAAAATTATGTTGTCGAAGCCCAGCATCTTCAAGAGCGAGCTTAACGTCGCTGGCTTCATCGTTATTAATGGTTTATCTGCCTGAGGCGGTATTTGTCCCTCAACGAATAGTTGCTCCATTAAACCAACGAACCTATTATAGTTCTTGGGTATCCTAGTTGTTGGGTCTATAAATAATACATAATCGTTCAGGGTATGCACATAAACCCTTAGTCTACCCTCTAAGTTAAGCGGTGATGAGAGGAGTTCCAGTAAGGTAATATGAACTATATCCGGCCTACCTCTCTTCTCCCTCTTACTAAGTCGCCTCATAGCATGATAGTGCAGTGAAACATCAAGAAGGGTTTCCGTGGGTCTTCGCCCACGCCTTCGCGCATTCTTAACCACCGCAGAGTGCCCAGCTATCTGCTGAGGCACTAACTCGAGGCTTGCTTCAGCAAGTATTATCGTGACATACTCAGCAGTCATCATTCATCCCTAATTAGATGGGTTTAAGTCCTCTATAAAGCAGAGTGCCTTAATTTACAAGTCCCGACGAAGTTTACAGGGGAGGATCATTGCGAAGAAAGCTGAGGAACGCTATGCGAGACCTAGCATATCAGCGAGCACTAATACTATACGGTGAAGCTGTTAAAGCCCTCAAACAGGGGATGACAGACCTCTCACGTAGGTACATATCATTAGGTCTAAGGCTACTGAACAAAGCCGATGTAAGGAAGCCCGTTAAGTACAGGAGATGGATCTGCAAGAACTGCTTAGTACCCCTAGTGCCGGGGGTTTCGTGCCGCGTTAGGATACGGAGGAACAGGAAACAAATTATAGTGACGAAGACCTGCTTACACTGTGGGTACGTGGTGAGAACACCATGCCTAAGGGAAAAATCAAGAAATCAGAGAAAGTCAAGCGCGTAATCACTGGAAAGCCACACGTACGGATAGGCAAGAACGGGGTAACGCCTGGCGTAATTAGGGAGATACACACTCGGTTGAAACGCGAAGGCGTAATAAAAGTAAAGGTAATGAAGTCCCTAAAGCGAGCAGGAGCGGACATTAAAGAAATCGCTCACGAGGTTGCCTCTAAGGTCAATGCTGATGTAATCGATATCAGAGGTAATGTTTTCGTCATAGCAAAAAGTAAACTAAACATGAAGCTTCATGAACGGGGATAATGGTCAAGCGCAGAAACTACGTATATTTCGCGCTAGCTTTGCGTATCGTGAATAGCTTTGATGAAGAATTAATTGGGATTGGTGCCGCCGCGGGGATTTGAACCCCGGACACCCCGGTCTTCAGCCGGGTGCTCTCCCGGGCTGAGCTACGGCGGCTCCGAGGATTGATTATTTGAGTGACTATTTAAGTTTTACAATGGTGGCTACGCTGTATTCATGCTTAATTTAGGTGTGCGTCACAAGTCGAACACTACTCTAAGTACCCAGCAACCATCGATATTCTTTACCTCCATTAGCGAGTACGTCACTGCCTTTACCTCCGTACGTACCTCATGCCTAGATGGATCAAAGACCTCGCCCCATGCGCTTGCCTTATACACATACTCATCACTGATCTTCTTAACTTCGTAGACCTTGAATTCAGAGAAAACCAAGCCCTCAGCATCATGCAGTATTAGCAGATCCTCTAACCACCTATACAGCGCGCCTTCCAGATCGATTCCAGTGCCGCTTAAATCCTTCTTAATAAGCGGGCGAACTTTGCTTGTATCTGTCATTATCTCGAACATTCCTTTTGCCATCCACTCGAACGCTTCCTCAAGAGTTCTCCCGGTTGCCTCAACGTAAGCATCTGCTGTGTGTTCAAGGAATCTGAAGTAACCACACCTCATGATACCGCCCAGCCTTCTTGGTAGTCTGAGGTACTAAAAGCTTAAACCCCCTACGTCCCTAAATTGTATGGCGGCGGTCGTCTAGCCTGGTCTAGGACGCCGGCCTTCCAAGCCGGAGGTCCCGGGTTCAAATCCCGGCCGCCGCACCATACATCTCCGCTGTTGGCTAGTATGAACTAATAGACTAACAATAAACGGTTTGTTAACATTAGCGATATAATCCATTATAGGGAGGGCGGTCTTCAGCATTTCCGGCTCAATTCATCCATTGCGTCACGAGACCCTCTTCTCATCATGCGACCGCTTCAATAATATTTTTCTGGAATTAAATTTTAATCAATGTTTATAATTAATTCAACATCAGCTGGTTAAGTTTAAGGTTAACCAGGCCACAATCCTTTGCAGGTGGGGACGGTCAAAAACTTAGCTTACGCATAAGCTTTTAGGAGAAGTTCTCCTGCCTCTGTTATGCTTGTGCGTCCTAATAACCCGTAGGCTCGTAACTGCTGTAGGGTCTTCTTAATCTCCTCAAGCGATATGCTAGTGACCTTCTTGATATTGTTGTAGATTATCTTAACTTCTTCATTTATCAGGGTCTTCATGTCTTTCTGCGCGTATAGTTTCTTGAGATTTCCTATATTCTCTTTAATGATTAGTAGCACGTTATAGTGCGTTGGTGTTATCGATATTCTCGACTTTAGTAACTCATCAGTCGATGCCATCGATATTACATCTTTTATCACTTTCCCAAGCAATGTGAGTATTACTACATCATTTGGCAAGACGTCAACTAATCCCTTAGATTCAGCCTCAGATATCGCTTTAATTACGCCGCTTTCATCAGTGTTTAGTGTATGAGCTACGCTCCTTGCAAGTTCATCTATTCTCATCCCTTTTGCGGGAACCTTATGAACTATGTTCGTGTCGTACATCGTCAGGAATGGCTTCTTATGCACTCTTTTTGCTATGTTTATGAGGAACCAGCCTCGCTCAGTTATATCGTTAAATACTATGCCAAGCTCCCTACCTTCCTTAACCCACTCTGTCTTGGGAGGACGCCCAACTATTGTGTACGTAGCTGATTTGACCGCAGATGACGTGATGTCTCTATTGAGGTCTCTAAACTTGGAGAGAACCTCTAAACCAGTACCTGTTAGTTCGTAGGTGTCTTTCCGGCGTTTCTCAACTCTTTTTACGAGTTCCTTAGCTTCGAGAAGATTGAGGATTTCACCTAGGTTAACACCGGGAACCTTGTCTTTTAAGTCGTTATACGTTGGTACGGGTTCTTCAGGCGGGTACTTCTTGGCAAATTCTTCAATTATTTTCATGACTGTGAGTTCCTCAACTGATATGGAGAATGGTACTATAACGTCCTCTGCCTTAGTTTGTTCTTTGTAACTCTCAACAAGTTCCTCACCCATGCTAGTTGTTTTCATTCCTGATTTGAGGTGCATGCGTTCTAGCTCACTTACCTCTGCTTCGCTTAGGTTCTCTCTTTGCATTAGGTCTACGATCCTTTCATCTATCAGGATCACTGAGTCATAGATTGGAGTCCTCAGTAGGGCTCGGCGAACTTTCCTGCCTACTGGTGTTAGGATGTACGTGCTTCCCTCTAGTGTGGGTGGTGATATTTTGAGGAGCCTTATTGCTTCTAACGCATTGACTACATTGTGACCATAGCCTCCAGAGTCTCTGAATGCAATGAGTTCGTCAAGCGGGGCTGGCCCAGGTGGGAGTCCTATGAGGAATTCCGCTATCTCTGGGGTTATGTATATCAGTGGGCGTGCGCTTCTGTAGGCTTCCAGTACACTGACGGCTGCTTTAGTGATTCCATTATCCCATAATCCTCTAGCCTCGAGCATATCCTTCCACAGTTTGGGTACGTGTTCTGTTAACTCAGCAAGCTCGAGGGCATAGATTACTGCTGAATTTATCCATGGATCCGGTATTTTGTCCTCTGGTATGTTGATAGCTTCGTAAGCCTCCACTATGCGTTCGCCAGCAGGTGTTATTATGATGTTGTTCCCGCTTATTTTGACTAATCCCATTATGTGTAACTCCATTACTGTTCTAGAGAATTCCCTCCTAACAACAATATTTGATGTTGATAACTTATCTGCGTTCCTCTCTTCCCTTAGTTTCCTTAATATTTTCGCGTGGTTTATTCTTACGAACATTTTGCCTAATCACCTCCTGCCTCTTTACTTACTCAGCACCTTCAGTCAAAAAGTTACCTCAGAAATCCTTAAGAACCCCAGAATCTTCCTTTCAGGAGCTTCGTATATGTAACTTAGCGCAGTAATAGCGAATGTAATGCTTAGGGGCGGGGCATTAAGTTATTATCTCGATGCGTTAGTCTACGTTGGGCTTAAGTAATGGTTAGGGTATTAATAACCGCTAGTGGAGGCGGGCACACAGGTTACGCTGTGGCTGTTGCCCAGAGACTTTACAATCGTGCTGAGTTGACATTCATAATTCCTAAGGGAGATCGATGGACGGAAAGTAAAGTATCTAAGTATGGGAGAGTTATTGAGGTATCTAAGCCTCGTGGGCCTAGGGATTCCACAGCGAAACTACTGGCACGTATGCCTGGAGCCTTTATTGAAAGCCTTAGGAAAATTAAGGGTTTGTATGCCGTGCTTGTCAGTACTGGCAGTAATCATAGTGTACCCCCAGCAATAATAGCTTGGATGAAGGGGCTCAAGGTCTACAATATTGAAAGCTCCGTTAGATTCACGAGGCCTAGCCTAAGCGCCAAATGGTTAAGGCCCTTCAGCCACGTAACCGTACTTCAATGGGAGGAACAACTTAAGATCCACCCTAAGGGAAAGGTTTATGGGCCGCTCTACGAACTTCCAGAGTACGAACCTGAGGATAGGGGTTACATACTGGTCACCGGTGGGACGTACGGTCACAAGATGTTATTTAATGCCTTCTCCAAGTTGGACCTCAAGAACGTAGTTCTACAAACAGGGCGTGTTGACCCCAAACCCTACAGGAAGGCACACCCAGACTGGGAGGTATTTCAGTTTGATCCAGACTTTGGCCGCTGGATTGCGGGGGCAAAGGTCGTCGTTAGTCATTTGGGGAAGACCGTCATAGACGCTGCATTAACATATGGTAAGCCAGTCATAATAGTCCCCAACCCCGAATGGACACTTACCGCCGGATGGGAGGACGCTAGAATTCTCGCAGAGAAACTTAACGCTGTAGTTGTTGAGGATATAACACCTGAAAACCTCTTGAGAGCCCTCGAGAAGTCCGAATCACGCAAACCTCCCTCATACCCTGACGGGGCAGAGCGCCTAGCACATGAAATACTTGCAATGACATGAAGTCCTTCTAAGTCAATTATAGGTTATGGCGCCGGGGGCGGGATTCGAACCCGCGTGGGCACGTAGCCCACCGGCTCTCAAGGCCGGCCCCTTAGGCCGCTCGGGCACCCCGGCTCCGTTTTAGGTGTTATTGAGGGATAAATTAAGCTTACTGGCTCTTTCGGCGTCCCCATAACCTCGGGTACGTACCTTTATTCATTATAACGCGTTTTGTTTTGACAGCTATTCCCTTCGTTAACTGAACTATTTGTTCGGTACCCATCCTAGCTATACCCGTAGCTACTAGCTCACCTTTCAGTGTGAATACCCCTACGGAATCGCCTGGTCTGATCCCTTCGTGAAGCATCGCTATTCCTGGGACGGCTAGGTCCGCGCCGTGAGTTATTGCAGATACGGCGCCGTCCATTATTATCACTTTAGGTAGGTGAGAGACGCCAAACTCCACGGGAAGGATTATATCGCTTAGAGGCTTGTCGTCATTCATCTGTTTCCACATGTAGGTGGCCTCGGATAACTCATGCATGGTGACTAGGGTTTCGTCCTCCTTGAAGGGACCTGTACGTGTTCTCCTGAGTTCCCTCATGTGCGCTCCAACTCCTAGGATGTCCCCTATATCGTGAATTAGTTTCCTTACGTAAGTTCCGTGTTCGCATTCAATGCGCATAAGTACGAACGGGTACTGTATTTCCAGGATCTCTATGTTGTAGATTTCCTTTATTCTAAGGGCTCTTTTTACCGATGACCTAACGGGTGGTTTCTGATATATGCGCCCAACAAAGCTCTTGACGACTTCCTTTAACCGCTCCTCACTCACACGTCCGTGTAGCTGCATCACCGCTACGTACTCCTTAGTGGAGAGCATCAAGTAACCTATGATTTTCGATGCAGACTCTAACGCCACTGGCAGGACGCCGGACACTTTGGGATGTCCCTTCCCCGGCGTTCACCGGGGAACTAGAGTCCCGCCGTGCCCGGCCTTCGTTAGGCCCAGCATTTTCTTGATCCATGCCACTACCTCATGGCTTGTTGGTCCAGGGGGTTTATCGAGGTTTATGATGCCTAGCCTAAGTTTCTCGTTTAACGTTCTCTCGTTTGGTACCTTTCCGTAAGCCGGGTTCGTAGTGACCTTATGCTTCACTAACACGAGCCTGCGTTTTAGCCCTGCATATTCGTCTAACTTCCTTATGAAGTCCAAACCCCTCTCTACCAGCTCCTCACCTACAGACGACATGTAACCCTACCCTTACTCCGATGCGTGTGTTAGTTAAAAAGGAATTACTAGCGCCTGCTAGGTGAAGAAAAAGACTTACGCGCTCACTGACGGCTTGAGGGCCTTTGTCTCTAAGAACACCCTGCGCGATATCTTAACCTTCTGCTTCATGAAGTCCTCGAGCCCAGCTTCCTTGATCGCATTAAGTACGGCTTCATCGTCAGCGCCCTTCTCTATATCCACTTTCTTATCGAGCGGCTCTATGTGGTTAATGTTCACCCTCCTTCTCTTGACGCCCGTGAGGGACTTAGGTCCTGTTACGAGTACGAAATTCTCATCTATAATATCGACTATAACACATTTGCGTCCCGCTTCGCGACCTAGTACCTTAACGCAGATCCTTCCTACCTCGATCGCTGGCATTCCTTAACACCTACCCTTGTTTATGGGCTCGGTCTTTAAGCTTTTTTCTTGCAACCTCTCTTACAGCCTCAAGAGTTATGCGTAATGTCTCCTCAATGCCGAATGTTGCTGTGTTTATGCAGATATCAAAGACTGTTAAGTCATTAACATCGATCCCGTATATTTCCTTAAAGCGCTTGGACTCTGACCTATCACGCTCTATTACTTCCTTTAATGCATCCTCTAGCGACTTACCGTCCCGTGCGGCTATTCTAGAGACCCTAACCTCTCTTGGGGCGTAGAGATATACTTTAACGTGGGCTAAGTCCTTTAGGATCCACCCAGCTATATGACCGTCTACCACTACACAACCTTTCATAGCCTCTTTCCTTGCCTCATTATCAATCATCCGATCTATGCTGTAGTCCTTCTCAGCAAGTTTCGTGAACTCCAGCAAGGTCATGCCTCTTTCCTTAGCTAACCTCCTGAAGAGGGCACCTGATGAAACATACCTTAACCGCAATTCCTTAGCTAGGAGTTTAGCTAGCGTTGACTTCCCAGATCCTGGTAGCCCACTAACAGCGATAACAAACTTTTCTTCACAGTATTCTGATGCACTGCTCTCTGCGCTCTCTGTCAAAAATACCGCCTCGTTACTTAACCGCTCCTTACAGCAATTCTATA
>JAMOOZ010000301.1 GCA_027064885.1 Desulfurococcales archaeon | reverse complement strand
GAGGTTGTAGTGGCGATCACGACGTACTCCCTATCACACACCAGGGCTAGGGAGGAGGCATGCAAGGCTGGCGCGAGGATAGCGAGCATGCCTGGCTTCACCGCCGACATGTTCGCGCCCGGAGGCCCGATGGCTACTGACTACAACAAGATAAAGGAGGTATCGGAGAAGATAGCAGCGTGGCTTAACGGGAAGAGGGACGTCAAGATCACCACTGACTATGGCACGGACCTAAGGCTAAGTGTTGAGGGCAGGGTCTGGGACGTAGACGTAGGTCTCTACGTGAAGCCCGGCGAGTGGGGCAACCTACCCGCGGGCGAGGTCTACATAGCGCCTCTCGAAGGCAGTGCTGAGGGAGTGCTCGTAGTTCCTAAGGGTTGGTACCCGGGCCTAACCGAGGACATGACCCTCCACGTAAGCAAGGGCCTAGTAACGAAGATCGAGGGCGGCGGCAGGGTAGGCGACCACTTCAGAGAGCTATTAGGCCTCCAACCACCAGCCGAAGGCGAGGAATACATAGCGAGGAGGAACATAGCCGAGCTAGGCATAGGCACGAACCCCAACGCCAAACGCCCCGACAACGTGCTAGAGGCCGAGAAGATCATGGGGACAGTACACGTAGCGATAGGCGACAACTCACACTTCGGCGGGAAAGTCGAGGCAGACCTCCACGAAGACTTCCTACAACCGGAACCCACCGTAATAGTTGATGGAGAGGAATTCATGGTTAAAGGCAAGATAGTCATACTCTAACACGCTTTTTCCCTTATCACTAACTGGGAGCTTATCCCCCGTACTTGAGAGGATTTCCGTGGAGACCCAGTAAGTCCTCCTGTAGCTATGCTTATCTAGGTATTCTCAATTAATATAAACAGGTAGTGACGTATGAAGAAATCAACAGTAGTTAAAGCGTTGCTGGTGGTTATCGCCTGTATGCTAGTAGCTTACGCGCCGACAATGTACTCGCAATACTACGTAGGGGCCCCAAGGCAGGGCTTAACGCTCCACATAAAGGTAGTGGGTGAGGACGGGAACCCAGTGCCCTACACTATGGTACGCGTCTTCATGCTCACGGATAAGAGCCCCTCACTAGTAGGCGGGGCCGGAACCTCCGTCAACGGGGTGGCTACGGCGCACGTGTTCATACCTAGGTACGGGGCCGGCTTCCTCTGGAAGGTCCTGCCCTACGTAGAGGATCACCAATTGATCCGCAAGTTTGTTGAGACTAGGGAACCCAGCTACGCGGCAGTAAACCTAGGGATAGTCGCGGTAACCCCTGACGGGATGATCGGTGCTAAGGCGCTCTCCGTGGACCCGTCCTTCATGAAGTGGCCGGAGGACGAAGCGTACGTCACGGTGAAGCTAAGGAAGCCTCCCGCAGGTATTGAGGGGCATGAGGGGTTGCCGGGCAGCGGGGTTAAGAGCTGGTGGGAGTACACTCCCGTACTCGAGTATGGTGGAGGAGAGAACGTGTCCATGTGGTACGTCCTCAACTTCGGTGTTAAGGTTGAGGTACAGTCGAAGTACAGGGTCTGCGGCCCGGGAGGGTGCGGGAATTGGGAGGACGCTGGATCCACTCAAGTAACTATGGATTCAGGGGTAAGCGGCGGTAACGTAACGGGAGGTACTGTGAAGACACTCTACCTAAAGTACGTGGACTGGACCTACTGCGACCCACTCACTAAGGCCTGCGTGAACGTGATCTACGCCGCCGACACCCGCATGGATCCCCTCAAAACAACGTACAGTAGCACACCATGGTCAGGCAAGCTACCCGACACCCCCTACTGCCTCGTGATCCCGCATGACTCAACGGTAGGGATAGTCGTTAACGGCGGGTACCACTGGGACCTCAGCGTGAGCGTGAACACCAGCGGAAAGGAGGCTAACGCAAACATAACGTTAGGCGTGACCCTATCCGGGAAAGCCAACCCGCCATTATTCCTCTACGTTCATGCAGGACACGACGGTGATGCGGACCACTACGTCGAGATCGTCAGCCCACACGGCAGTAGGGACAGGGGCTCGTACGTCATAACCTACGGTGACTGGACTTAATTCGCGGGAAACATTTGGTTCTAGTTACTGAAGGGAATCATGACGTAGTCGATTAGCGTGGAGCCCCCTACGTACTTGATCGTTGCCTTCACTATGATAGCCCTAGGCCACACGGAACTCATTGAGTGTGCCTTAACCCTCCCCCAACTGATGGTGACGTAGTCCTTAAGCACGGTCGAGTCAAGCATGACTTCCTCAGGACTAACACGGAAGCCGACGCCCCTCGGCCACACGACCTTCAAGCTAACCACGGCCTTACTTCCCCAGATCTCGACGATCCTCTTCAAGCTCGAGTTACTTAGGGATCCCCGAGCAACCCACCCAACGAATAGCTTGATGCTTCCACCGCCACTTAAGTCAACGGCGTTAGGCAGTATGACGGGCGCGTTCACGGACTCATTACCGATTTTAATGGTTCTCCAGACGCTCACTTCCTTAGTTGGGGCGTTAATGAGTATCGGGTAGACGGATGCTTCGAAGTACGAGTACGGAGGATAAAGTTGTTCGCACTCGGAGGCGACTAGGGTGTCGCTTTCGAGGTCTACGAGGAATTCGCATCTACGCGGCGGGGTCGGGGGTGTGATGTCGTGTTCGTTAGCCAGTATGTATAGTCTCCACTCACCGTTGAACGACGAGTTAATGAGTCCCTCAAACACGAGTGAGTTATTGCATAATGACCCCTTAGGCCCCAGCTGAGCGAGCACTAAGTCAACACTCATTTTCCTTAAGTACTCCTTAATGGTCTTCAGGGCCTCCGACTGGTTACGGCTTGCTAGGTACCTGCTTAAGGCGTTGATCACGAGTTCCCGGGCCGAGCTAATGTTTAGCCCGCTAACCTTAGGTAAGCTGAGGTTCGGGGGCGGGAGCACGTACTTAGGCGCGTCCCTCCAGTACACCGTCACGTTACCGCTTAACGCGTCCACCTCCACATCCAGGTATGCCCCGTTAATGCTCGCAAGCCTGTAACCATCCCACGTCAACGCAACGTCAAACCACCATGACGGCCTAGAAACTAGCGTGTCGTTAACCACCTCACCACTCCACAGTTCGGCGTTAACGAGGCTGAACCCAACCCTCCTCAACTGCTCCGGCGACGCGTTGGGGAGTAGCTTACTTAAGTGGCTCCTCAAGTACTCAACACATCTTGCCCACGCGTTAAGTAGGCCAATAACCCTCAACCGCACGTACCCTATCCTAACTTCATGAGACCCTAAAGCGATTCGGTAGGTAACGTTGATCCCGTCGCGTGGGAGGGTGACTGAAGGGTAACCTAAGCTAGCGTAAATACTGCCGGAGAGCTTCGCGGCGTTAGCTGACGCTTCCCTCAACTCCCTAGCAACCCACTCGCTCGTTGTGTTGGTGGGTTGCTTGCGTGCCGTTAAGCTACTGGTGCTCGTCCTTACAGTCTTGTTGGAAGGTACGTTGCTCGGGGGTTGCTGGGTTTCATTAATTATGAGGGATGCGGTAGCCGCTAGGACGACGACCGCTATGAGTAGGGCTATGGACTTGCTTCTCTCCATTACCAACATCCCCAAGGTATGTGAGCGTTAACTAGTGCTTAAAGCTATTCACTGGAAAATCTGTTCGAGTGCCTCAAACGGTCTTTCCACGCAGGCATTACTGATTGCTGGGAACGCACCCTACCTTCACGGCTTTGGGGGGTTGGGGTACTTGATTTAAAAATTATTCGGTAATTGGGTGCATTAAGTTAAGAGACCGAACCTTAAGTCTGTTATTAAGACCGTGTTAAATAGGTGACGTTAGTGGCGCAGATAACAAAGCAAACTGTTAAGGGCTCGTTAATGTCCCTGCGGAGCTTAGGCATTAGCGCGACACTTCTCGAACTACTTCGCCGGGTGCTTAAGGTCCGCTACAGGATAAACGGCGTGGTAGTGAATGACAGCAATGTCTTCAGGAACCTGCGAAAGCTTGCGCTGAAGGGTTACAGGGTCTACGCCCGCTCGAACTACCTCTACATAGATGCGGGGTGGGCCCTCTTCCGCGCACCCTTAAGGGACGCGAGGATATGGTCATGGCTAATGGCGGTCCTAGCCGAGGACATCGAGGAGCTCTACGGGTGCTTGAGCGTGGAGGGTAACGTCGTGCTGGACGTGGGTGCCTTCATGGGTGAGACCTCATGCTTCTTCGCCAAGAGGGGCGCGAGGATCGTCCACGCATTCGAACCCGTTAAGGAGTTCTACGAAGTCCTAGTAGATAACGTGAGGCTCAACAGGCTGGAGGAGAGGGTCATCACGCACAACTACGGCGTCTGGATAAGTGACGGGGAAATCACGATCAACCTCTCAGGCGGGGGCTCGGGTCTTGACCTAAAGCGTGAGGCACTAGGGGAGGCATGCCTCGAGAGGGTAAGGGCCGTGGACCTAGCTAAAGTCATAAACGTGGTGAGCGACACGACCGAGGGAAGTGATATCGTCGCGAAATTCGACTGCGAGGGCTGCGAGTACGCACTTCTAAGCATTGACCGCGAGGTAATCAGGAAAGTGAGGGAGTACGTGATCGAAATACACGGCGCTTACCTACCCATAGTGCATAGGATGCTGGAATGCGGGTACGCCGCCAAGCTAGTTAGGAAGCTCTCAGGCAACGGGGTACCGCTAACCATATGGCACTTCAGGCGCCGCAAAAACTCATGAAACAACAAAGAACAGAGTAACTTCCCTCACGAGTTTAACTTACTGGTTAACCTTAATTATAGGTTTAACTACGGAGTACACAGGGCTTACTGATGGAGTTAGTTAAGGTCTACAAGAAAGGAATCATTGTCCTACCCAAGAGCGTGAGGGAGAAGGCAGGCATAGAGGAAGGCATGTTGCTTGAAGTCACTGTTGAAGGTAATGAGGTTAGGCTTAAGCCACTCGACCTGTGGGATAGGGTGTGGGGCTGCGGCAAGGGGAGAGGCTCTGCTGAGGAGGCCGAGCTTGAACTCGATAAGGAAGAGGAGGGGTTCTGGAGGGGTAGGTCTTGGAGGAGGTAGTGATCGATACCTACGCGCTAATGGCTATAGTTTACGATGAAGTGGGCGGCGACGCTAGGGAAGTGCTCATGAGGGTTAGGTCAGGTGAGGTGAGAGGCATAATACCCGCGACGGTCGCGTACGAGTACATCGTGCACTGGTTAAGGGGAAAGATCCCTGGGCTTCAAAGCCTAGATGAGGTAGTGACTTACCTGAGAAGCTACTTTAAAATAGTGGACTTAACTACCAGTGACTTCATCGAGGCAGCTAAGATCAAGGCTGAAGGAGACGACGTCCTCAGGAGCGCTGAGGACAAGGAACTCAGGTCCAGGAGGTTAAGCATGGTGGACTCCACAGTCATAGCGCTGGCTCTAAGAAGGAAAGCCCCGTTAATCACGGGTGATAAGGACCTAGCGTACGTGGCTAAGGTGAAAGGCGTTAAAGTCGTGTGGTGAGCCCACAATTAAAGGGGGAGCAACTAACACGCGGAGGCAGGGCTGGATTGCGGCGTCTTAACGAGTACATCTTTAGGCCTAGGAACGTTGCTGTGGTGAGTCCCCACCTAGCGAGCAGGTTGCTGAATGAGGTTAAGGACTCGGGTGGTTCCACCTCATTAAGGGTTAGGGTCACCCTCGACTTAGGGTTAACCTACGTTGACGGCGTGATTGAAGGTGACTCTCTAGTTGTCGGTGACTTAAGGGTCAGCTTAAGCAACTTGAGGCAGGTAGCGTCCAGCACAGCTGTTCACGCGGTTCTTGAGGGTGGTGAGGTGCTGGAGCCTGTTCAGCTCTACGATGGCGCGCTTAGGAGGTTCTATAAGTTGAGGGCGGTAGGTGAGGCTGAGGCACCCACCCTAGAGATTAATGGTATCCACATGCACAGGATTAAGGAGACCACTCCTTGGAGGGACACCCTAGCTAAGGTGAGGGCGTTGGGTAGGTTGAAGGGCGCTAAGGTGCTCGACATATGTACGGGGTTGGGGTACACGGCAATAGCCGCATTAAGACGTGGAGCAAAGGAGGTCATGAGTATTGAGGCTGATGAGAACGTGTTGAGAGTCGCTGAAATTAATCCCTGGTCAAGGGACTTAAGCAGAGTTAGGATCATTGTTGGAGACGCTGCTGAGGTCGTGAGTGAGTTCCCTGAGGACTCATTTACGCACATCATCCACGACCCCCCACGCTTTCAGACAGCTGGGCACCTCTATAGCACTGAGTTCTACACCGAACTACTTAGAATCCTTAAGCCGGGAGGTAAACTATTCCACTACGTCGGGGAGCCAGGAAGGAAGAAAGGACGCTCCTACGTGGGAGGCGTTAAAGGCAGGCTCGTCAAAGCAGGCTTCATCATTCTTAAGTGGGACCCCCTAGCGTTGGGATTCGTTGCAGTTAAACCATACACATAATATTAA
>JAMOOZ010000300.1 GCA_027064885.1 Desulfurococcales archaeon | reverse complement strand
TCAGCCATTCTCACAGGTATGTTCTCCCTACGGAGTGCTTCAACTACTGCTTCCAAGGTTCCAAGTGTATCGGCCTTAACGACTACCCCTATATTATCCGTTTTAACCCTGATCGATTCTATTTCCTCCTCGACCTTCTTGATATACTCTTCCAGCTTCGACTCGTCGGGAACCACGAATATAGGCGAGCCAGCCAGCGCATCGTCGAGGCCCGGCGCCGAGATCTTTATGCCGGAGGCAGCCGCTACTTCATCGACCTGGATAAACTTTCCTTCATGAGCCCTCATGTCCTGGAGAGGGCGTGGCATGAGGAGGGCACGTATCTTGGTTACTATTGGCTTGTTCTTACCACCCACGACTATTAGGTCTCCTTTCCGGATAACCCCATCATATATTATGACGTCTATGGTTGTGCCGAGGCCCGGTTCTTCCTTCACCTCAAGTACGACTCCCTTGGCGGGCTCATCCCCGGTAATTAGGCGTTTCTTCATATACTGCTGGACTAGGCCAGCTAGTAGGGCGAGTAGTTCTGGGACTCCCTCACCAGTCTTCGCTGATATTGGGACTATTGCCACTGTTGTTCGGAAGTCCTTAACACGATCAAACCTCTCAGCCATAAATCCGGCCTCGTAGAGCTGTCCTACAAGTCTATAAACTAGTTCATCGAGCCGCTGAACAACCCTCGGATCCTGCTTCCTAATTGTTTCAAGGAATGGTAGATTAGGGTGAGGCTTCCATCCACTCATACGGTCAATCTTGTTCGCTGCGACAATGAAGGGTACACGGCGCTCCTTAAGTATCTCTATGCTCTCCCATGTCTGCGGCTGGAATCCCTCAAGTAGATCAACGACGAGTATAGCTATATCCGCGACGCTGCCACCTCTTCTCCGTAGATTACTGAAGAGCTCGTGACCGGGCGTGTCTATGAATAGGAGCCCTGGAATATCGATCCTTAGTCGTGGGAAATACTTCTTGAGCGGCTCGGCGACCTTCTTCAAGACGGAGGCGGGGACTATGCTTGCACCGACATGTTGTGTTATTTCGCCCGGCTCTTTCTTAGCTACGGCTGTTCCCCTAATCTTGTCTAGGAGTGTCGTCTTACCGTGATCCACGTGGCCTAGCACGACTACTATTGGTTGGCGTACCCATTTC
>JAMOOZ010000299.1 GCA_027064885.1 Desulfurococcales archaeon | reverse complement strand
AACGAAGGAGTTCGAGAAGTACGCAAAAAGGATTTTTGAGTAGGGGTGGTTAGAGTGGGTAGTCCCGTAGCGCCTGAGGCGGTCCTTCCGGCCCTAACGGTGTTAACTCCTGCCGTGACGGCCTTCGCTCTCCCGCTGGCGCATATCGCTGGCTTCGGGAGGAGGGGGGTTGAGGTGCTGGCCCTGCTATCCTCAGCCGTGACCGGGTTCTTCTCGGTTAAGCTGTTAATGACGGTGCTGAGGAAGGGGGTGCCAGTAACCTACTGCTTCGGTGGGTGGCCCCCACCTCTGGGAATATTTTATGAGGTAGACCTGATTAGCGCTTTGCTAGGGTGCTTGACTGCGTGCTTAATGTTTCTTATAGTGCTGTTTAGTGTTGGGTACATGCGGGATGACGGGAGGCTTTACCTGTTCTATACGTTATTAATGGTTGTTGAGGCCGGCATGATCGGCTGCTTCTACACCGGTGACTTCTTCAACTTATTCGTCATGATTGAGGTTACCGCTATTTCATCGTACGCTCTAGTCTCATACTTCAGAGACGATAGGGTGGCCGTGGCGGCTTCGCTAAAGTACGCTATTTATGGGGCATTAGCGACTACGGCGTATTTCGCTGCGACGGTTTTCGCCTACGGTTCCATGGGGACCCTCAACATGGCGGACATGCACGCTAAGATTGCAGGTATTTCGACCCCCTTAACGGGTACGGGCTTCGCTAACATTAACTTAGGGTTGCTAGTGTTTGTTGCCTTAGCTCTCTACGCATTTACGTATAAGTCAGCATTATTCCCTAATCATTTCTGGTTGCCTGAAGCTCACTCGTCCGCCCCGACACCGGTGTCAGCTCTTCTCTCAGGCCTAGTAGTGAACGTCGGGGTTTATGCCATAGCGAGATTCACTTACACCGTCATAGGTAATGCTTCAATAGTAGGTAAGTACATACCCTTAGCCCTCCTAGCATCTGGTGCTGCCTCAGCCATTATCGGCGGCCTACTCATGAATTTACAGAGAGACGTCAAGAGATTAATAGCTTACAGTACCGTGATGAATCTAGGCTTCATCGCCCTAGGATACGGCTTATCTACGGACCTAGGGATAGCCGCAGCTACGTATCATTTAATCACTCACTCAGTAGCTAAGGCCATGTTATTCCTGAGT
>JAMOOZ010000298.1 GCA_027064885.1 Desulfurococcales archaeon | reverse complement strand
GCTGAGGTCAATAGCTACTATCAAGTCGCTTAACCTACGTCACCTGAAGAAACGCTATGACATCAGATTCTTAAGTCTATAGGACTTCCTTGTAGTTTCCTTTCGATCCATAGCATGTCGTAGGGGGATAAGCACGTGTTCCTTACCTAAGCTTTGTCCTTAGTGGTTACGAAAACCCTGTACGAAATGCCAACACTCAAGGCAATCACTAACTCGCACAGTGTTAGGGTGGAGTACTGCATCAGGGCTGACTACAAGTTCGTAGTTGTAGTTGATAAGACCGTAAAGTGCGGTCACACCGCAGTCTATCTAGATAAGGGTCAGGAGAAGACCGTGACGGTAGGGTTCAAGGCGGAGAAGCACTGGCTACTGAGAGGGTACTTCGTGAAGGTGTACATATGGCAGTGGGACAAAACAACGTGGGAGATGCCGAGCCACTACCCACCAAAAGACTGAAGGTCGGGTGAGGGGAACCCACCTAAGGAGGCGCTTCCTCTCGTGAGTCCCTCCAGCCTGCCTCAAGAGGTTTTACCTAAACCCAGCTTAAGCCCTCTCACTTAACATATTCTAGGCAGGTTAACGGGCCTAGGCTCCAACAGCACCTTACCGCCAACCTCAGTCACCGCCACGACGCGGCCGGAGAGGAGTGTTGTGGGGGGCTCCACAACCTCCCCAACGATGGTTGCGCGCACCTCCCCAGCCTTCCTAAGCTCCTCAACGACCTCCTCAGCCACGTCGGGGCTTACGGCTAGGGCGGCGACGCCCTCGCACGCCAGGTTGAGGGGGTCGACGCCCATCGCGTCCAGGAATTCCCTGACTTCCGTCCTAACGGGGACTTCAGCCCTCCTAATAACGATGGTTAGGTTAGCGCCCTCAACCCATTCATTGAGGGTCGCGGCCAAACCTCCCCTGGTTGGGTCCCGTGCCGCGTGGATGCGTGCCTTGTAAGCGTTAATGACGGGTAGCACGGTCTTGGTGAGGGGCTTACTGTCGCTCCTGATCTTAGGTAGGTCGTTAGCCATACCTAGCTGGGCTGCGAGGATCGCGGCGCCGTGCTCCCCCACGGGCCCGGAAACCACGATCTTGTCTCCAGGCCTTACCTTATCGACTATCGGGTCACCCTCACCCACGCCTAAACCCGTCGCGGTTATCACCACATTATCCACCGTTCCTTTAGGCATGACCTTGAAGTCACCGCCGATGAGCGCCACGCCCTCACCCTCAAGCACGGAGATGAATGAGTTAAGGATCCTCTGAAGGAGGCCCTCATCAAGCCCCTCCTCAACCACGACCGCATCCATTAGAGCGACGGGCTTAGCCCCCATCATGACGACGTCGTTTATCGCCCCGCACGCCGCTAGGTGACCTATGTCCCCGCCCGGGAAGACCGGCGGGTTAACGGTGAAGGAGTCCGTAGCCACCGCTAGGAAGCGGTCACCGAACCTAATTACCGCGCCATCATCGAGGACGTCAAGCCCGTACCCACCCTCAACACGCCTTAAATCCTCAGGCACGCGTGACACGATGAGGCGCTTAATCAGCTCCCAAGTCTCCCTACCACCTGCGCCGTGCTCAATACCTACTTTACCCAAGCACTAACCACCGGGAAGCCTAAGTAAAGTCACCTAATAAGGGCTAGCATGTCCCTGAATGCATAAGGTCGCAAAGTGAGTTTTCCTTATATAAGATGATAACGTATTCAATCTAAGTAATTCGTTTTCAGGTGTTGCAAGAATGGGTTCCTTAAGTATCAATGAAAGAATAGTTGGGGGCCTCGTAGGCTTGGTTGTTGGGGACGCGTTAGGCCTCCCGGCTCAATTTGAGGAGAGGGATAAGCTTAAGCGTAGGCCTATCGAGAGGATGGAGTGGAGTGACTTCTTCGAAACCCCGCCCGGCACGTGGTCTGATGACTCAAGCCTAACGCTCGCGACGGTGGATGCCCTTATTAAGAGGGGGTTGGACCTGAACGCCATAGCTGAGGCGTTCGTGGAGTGGTTTAAGCACGGTGAGTACACTCCCTTCGGCAAGGCCTTCGACTTGGGGATGACGGTAAGCTCAGCCGTACTCAAATTAATTGATGGGGAACCGCCTACGTCGTCAGGCATGTATAGGGCAAGTAACGGCTCCTTAATGAGGATCCTCCCCATCCCCATCTACATGTATTGTTCGCCGCCAGAGGAAGTGGTTGAGTGGGCCTTCAAGGTATCAGCCATAACTCACACCCACCCGCTAGCGCTCCTCTCATGCGGTTACTACTCCCTACTAATCAAAGCCATAATGGAGGGCAAGAGCAAGGAGGAAGCCCTCAAAACAGCCTCCAAGCAACTCATCAACATCGTTAAGACCAGCCACCCAGACATGCTCGAACACCTTAAACCAGACGGCGAGTTAGGCAGGGTAATCACGCTCGAAATCCTAAACGCTAAGGAGGACGAGATCCAGAGCAGCGGGTACGTAGTCCATACCTTGGAAGCATCGATCTGGGCATTCCACAAAACAAACACGTTCAAGGACGCCCTACTCCTCGCGGTCAACCTAGGCGACGACGCGGATACTGTCGGGGCAGTCTGCGGCGGGCTAGCAGGCACCTACTACGGACTCAAAGCAATACCCAAGGAATGGGTCAACACATTACAGAGAAGGAAGTACGTGCTCTCCCTAGCCGAAGCCTTCGCGGAAACGGTAAGTAAACGCTGTAATCCAGACTAGTGCTTCTTACGCTGGGGGATCAGCATGAGGTCTCCGGTACTAATAGTCACCCAGTGCTGTGCTAAGAAAAGGGAGGTAGAGTTATTTCGAGATATGGATCAATCAGTGCTTAACGTAGTATCTCCCCGCTACGCACATACATTAATGAAGGGGCGTGAACTCCTCGAGCAAAACGTGTATGGCGGTAGGAGCGTTACGGCACTTAGTCTATACAATGGTTTCGAGTATAAGGTCCTAGATAGGTGGCTAGTTAAGGAAAGGTACCTGAAGGGTGAGATCGACTTCATCATAATTTCCGCTGGTTATGGGATAGTTCACGCTTTCGAACGTATTAGAGCGTATGATGCGGTCATGAAAGGGCACGTCCTCAGGCTCTGGTTGTCCTTGGGACTTCCTGAAGTAATCGCTAATTACGCTTTCAGATCCAGCGCAACTATAGTGTATGGTTTCCTCTCTAAGACAGGCGGGTACGTAGACATTTTTTGGAAGGCCGCTAGACATATGAAGAGCTACGGACTCCAAGCCAAGTTAGTTTCTCCTGAGTCATGCCGAGGAACTGCTAAGGTGCTGAAGGCGATTGGCTTAAGCATAAACAAGATGTTAAGGGAAAACAGAATACCTAGGTATGTTGAAGGGTGCCGCATTAATGTAAGCGATGTCTAGTTTAACCTAGGCTACTCGTTCACATCATATTTAGGGTAAGCTCCTTCGCTACCTGGGTGGCGGCGTGCTCGGAAGCACCCGCATTCAGTAGGTACCTAACTATCAATCTTTGAGCTTCCCTCCGCACATACTTCCCGCTAGCAGCGACCTTACTAAGTTGCCATACTAGGCTATCTATTCTGAGCACAGACACCCTCCTGGAGAGGAGCTTCGTCACATGCTCCGCAACTAGGCCCCAAGCCACCCTAACTGTCCTAGAGTACTTTTCGGAAGCATCACCAGTAAGTGCTGGCACGTTGACTATACCGAGTAATAGGTCATCCTAGCCACGTGGACATCGAATGGTATGGGAGGATCCCTAGGGAAGTCCGCGTAACTCCCGGTAATTATAAGAGATATTAGGTCTAGGACCTTCATAGCAAACGCTATGGTCTTAGAATCCATCCTCTGTCGCATCGCGTTCGCTAACCTCCTCCAAATCTCCATAGGGTTGCTATGATAGTACCGCCACGCCTCGTTCCAGAGGTATTTTGCAAACCCGCTTTCAAAGAACCTGTTTATCCTCCTTAACTTTACATTACGGAGCCTCGCATTTACCGGATATTTCATCAGTTCAGTGAGAACTAACTTAGCTTCATCAAGGTCCTTAACCCTGTAGTTAACCCTGGCTAGCACCCTATCTAAAGCTCCCCAGAGAGCATGGGCCCCACCCACACCCAACTGATAGTCGATTATGGCTGTGCCTAAGCCTATTACTAGTACTGACCTCAAATCTTGGCATAAATCATAGAACTTCTTTAGTGTGGCATACTCGGGCTCGAGCTCGTCCAACTTAGTGATTACGTTCCAACCAAGTGAGCTTATCGCTAACGCAACACTTCTTACCCTATCATAATCAACCATACTAATCGTGCCGTACATTTTCTATCATAAAAGTATTTAGCTGATGCTACATATTAATCCTTATTTCTGCACAATATGCGTTGTTAAGGCTTTCTTCCCAATATTCAGTGAAGTACTAATTACCTTGGTAACGCGCCATGCATTAATAGGTGCTCTAACAGGCGTAGGCTACTCTCATCCCTTACTAACGCTTTCAACTTCCTCATTGTTGTGTTAACATCGTACTTGACGCGTCTGAAGGTAATTGTTGTTGTTTCATCATCGATTATGGCGTACGCCGCCCTAGGGTCGCCGTCCCTAGGTTGCCCTACGCTGCCCGGGTTCACGATGAGGTACTTACTTAATCTCCTCACGGTGAATTGATAGTGGGTGTGCCCGACGAGTAGTGCGGGTCCTTCGAAGTCCTTGAGGGATGAGGTGACGCGGTCGTCGCTGAACCACGGGTACAGGTAGTCGTGGAGTTCCTCGGCTGGCGTGGCGTGGGTCGCGAGCACTCCCTCCAGCCCGAGGGTCTTGAGCGTGGCTCTAGTGGGTAGTGAGGCGAGCCACTTAACGTCGTTGCTTGAGAGCTTCTTGAGGGATATTTCCTCACGCGTGTATACGCTGGCGGCGTGGGTTGCTGGGCCGCACCCGCAGTCAACGCCGTAGCCCACCGCATGATCATGGTTCCCCCTAACGATTGCCTTTGGTTTGAAGGACCTCACCTCATCAACCACTAGGTCCGGGTCCGGCCCGTAATCAACTAGGTCGCCAAGCACTACCACATCATCGAATCCTAGGGAGTGGGCGTCGTTGAGTACTGCCTTCAGCGCCTCGTAATTGCCGTGTATGTCGCTGATCAATAGGATCCGGGTCATGCGGTCACGCACCCCTCCTTGTGTTTGCCTCGCTAAATTAAGCGTATGCGTATACGGTGACCGTATACGCTAGCGTGTGTTAACAGTACTGATTCTTTACCTTGAGGTGTTAGGTGAGGTATTGGGCATGTTCGCAAAGTTTAATGCATCTGCGAGAATACTTGTTTAAATACTTTAAATTGTAAAAACCAGGTGTGGTGCATAGGATGTGGGAAAAGGAAAGGAATGAATGTAAGGGTCGACGGGAAGAGGAGTGCTGGGAGGAATATGCAACACGTAGTATGATGGCTAGCCACGAGGAGGTAGGTATTCTTCTCGTTGGTCCGTAAACATAAACAGAGGAAGAGGAAGTAGTGAAGAGTTCTTTCACTTAAGCCTCCTAACCTTGTCGAAGCCCTTCTCTCTTAACTCCTCTTCAAAGCGCTTATTACAAGTCACTAACTCAGCTCCAGTCTTCAGTGCTAGCGCCACATACGCGGCCCGGCTGAAGGGGATCTCAAGCCTTATGGACGTGTCCATTGCCTCCCTAACTATGGTCTCTAGAGGAACGACCTCATCGGTTGAGTTCCTTATCAACTTACCAACGTAGGTGGCGAGTAGCAACGCCCTATCGCTGTCTATCCTCCTTAAGACTATGGCGTTGAACCATATTGCGTTGCAAACTTCCCTGAACGTTATGTCGAGCGTCAAAGTCTTGATGTTCTTTGACTTAATCGCTGATCTAAGGAAGTTCGTTGCTTGCCTGAAGGACCTCCCACCAACGAGTATGGCGGCGTAGATTGTGGGGTCAAGCACGTATACCGGCATTAAGCCTCTCCCTTAGGGTGTCCTCAGGTATCTCAAGCACTTCATCCTCGACCGGTTCTACACCGCTTAGGAGGGACTCAACCTCCCTTATGGTTTCCTCGAACTCCATCTCCCTTATTCTGCGCTCTATGAAATCCTCGATCTCCTTTCTCCAGTCTACGTTACTGTATCTCCTCATCTTCTCCCTTAAGTCCTTCCTTATCCGTATGCTGAGTACCTCGGACAACTCCCGTAACCACTTACTATACTCATTCCTCGTTTATAAGTATTGTATACAATTGAAGTAGACCAAGAGATCCTAAGGGGTGTAATCTATTCGGTACACGGAAAACGTAATTCTGTTGAGATACGCGTAGTTAGGAAATAATATTTTTATTCATTAAATGATTAGTTGCTGAAAATCCTATTGGGCGATGATACCTGGGTAATACCTTCAAGACCGAGTACTATTGGGGTATTACTACTCCTTAATTTGCCGTCCATGAATTTCTGTGAGGCGTTGTTTTCTAGTTTAGCAACGAACTTAGTTTTTAGGTGTTAGGGGGTTGGAGGTTAGGTTATCAGGTCACGCTAA
>JAMOOZ010000297.1 GCA_027064885.1 Desulfurococcales archaeon | reverse complement strand
CCCACCACCCTTCACCTTAGGGAGTTCTACCTCCTTCTCCTTTAATGCAGTATCCATTAAGTATTGCTTTATCGCCTCCTCGGGAGGTAAGTTCGGGTACGCTTTCATGATCTTCTCGAGAACCTCGTAGGGCACGTTAATTGTTAGCTTAGGCAATACTAGCTCCCTCCCTCAAGTAATCATAATGATTTAAAGAGTATTAAGTGAATAACGTGCAGCGCACCTACCTCCTTAAGAGCTTCGGAACTTCTCCCAAGCTTCAATGATGTCGGCACCCTCAATAACTACGCCGCCTACGTGCTCAGCTAGCTTAGAAACCCTATTAATGTCAGCCGCGCCACCCTCATCAAGCATCTCAACAATCACCACGCTTGGCCTTAGGTTCCCCATCTCAGCCAATGCCAGTGAAAGCTCTGTATGCCCCTTCCTAACACTTAATCCGCGCCCTAAGAGTACCGGGACATGGCCAGGCGCTACGAATTCCTTAATGAACTTACTCCTGGCCTCCTCCGCACGCCCTTGAAGAACCGCCTCAACGAGAGAGTCCAACTCCTTAATGGTTTTCGCCCTGTCCACATCCCTTATACCGGTGACCACGTCCTTATGGTTTACCCATAAGCTGAAGTTCGGCGGGTCCCCGTAACCTAGGCGCCTAGTGGCGAGCTCGCTATACCCTACCTCCCTTAATATCTCGTCCATGTACCTGAGGCCTAGGACCTGCCCAACACTTAAGGGCATAGCGTAGCAGATAAGGCCTCCCCCCTCCTTGCGCATGAGCGCTATCTTACCTGGGGTTATGAGTGGGGCGTAGAACACCATATCGACCTCGTCTTCCCTAGAGCTGGAATCATGTATGAAGACAGGCAAGCCCTTGCCTAGAGCTTCATACGCCTTAATCAGGTCATTGTTGGGCAAGTTAAGCACCTAACTAACTACGGGGAAATTAACATTAAAAAGTTAAATGATACTAAACACCAAGGAACCTCTTAAGCAGAAATGAGGCAAAAACCAATACGCAACCAATAATGATGAGCGGTAACCCCTTCTTTTCACCACTACCTACCAGCGTGAAGCCTGTGGTTGTTGTGGTGTTAAGTGAGGTTAATGAATGTACTGTAGTCGGAGTTCCGGGAATCGATGGTCTAATGGTCTCAATAGTTATTGATGCTTCGGAGGTTGACACGCTGATGGGTTTTCCTTTGGCTGTGTACTCAACAACGCTGAATCCTTTCAGATTAAGGTTTTCTAATGTGGTTCTGGAAGATTTCCAACGTATTGGGAGGATTCTGTACTTTGCTCCAAGCGCTAGGATCGAACCATTAGTTGTCACTAAGTAATAACGTGATGCTAGTGGCAGGAGGGTAGTATTCATGTAAGGAAACGTTATTATGGCTGGGGCGGTACTGTTGAGGATCACCGTGGTTGTCACGCCGTTGGGGTGCGTTACTAATACAATATCTTCAAACCTTCTTTTAGTAGGTAATGTGTATGTCCGTAACTCCCCGCCAGTTAGTTGAATCAACACGATCTTTTCCTCCCGCATAGCCATCACCGCAGGTTCATTCCCCTGAAGAATAATCATGGCCTTCACGGCGAATCCCTTCAGCCCGCCGACGCTGGGGTTCAGGGCGGCGAGACGTGCGTTGTTCCCGGAAATTGATGTGACTGCAGGGTAGTACTTACCACTAAATCCGACACCTGTAGCAACTAGGATTTCACCGTCGTGAATGATTACGTCCCTGAAGTATGTAGGGATGCTAAACACGTACACCGATGCTGTTGCGTTTCTGTCCTCCAAGTTAACATGCATTACTATGCCCGCATACGTGTCGTTAAACGTGATATACCCTACTCCCATAACTCTCGAGCCCTCGTAAACAACCCCAGAGAATAGTGCCCCAGTATACGCTGGAACGTAATAAAGTATGGTATGGTAAGTACGGTCAGTAAACAACGCTAGTAAGGCTGGGTGCTCCTTAAACGTGCCAAGAACTATGATGAGTGATTCGTTAGCGGTTAGTGTTGAGAAAGCCCGGAAGAAGCTTACGTGGGTTTTATAGACAGTGCCATTCTGAAGGACTATTAGGATGTCACTATTACTTATTCCAGCAGCATTAATTCCGGATGTGTTCGCTGACGAGCATGTCAGGAGATTGTGATAACTATTCAGTACGGTCAGAAGGATTACTAGTGTTAGCACCGCGTATGTGAGGACGTGATACTGTGGTAATGATGTAATTCGTGCCAAGGCACCCATTACCTTCTGGAGGAATCTTCTCGTATAACTTCAAAGTTCTTTGGTTTTCCGTAACGCTTAATTATGTCGGCGAGCCTGTCACAAGACCGGCTGTATAGCCTGTACCGTACTGTTGTTTTTCCTCGCTGGATGGCAAACTCAACGAATTTCCTTGATGGGTTATACACCACCTTATATATGTCACCACCTTTGTTCTCCTCTAAGGGAAATTTTATCGTGAGACCCATGCCTAATACACCCTTATTATAGACTTCATAGTTAGTAACCACTTGCACCACATCCCTTACAATCCTACGAGACCATAGATTCAATAGCGTGATCAGTAAGTACGGGATCTCGTAACCGAGTAGGAAGATAATTATCCTAATTAACGTGTCTGAGGTTGTAGCAGCGGCGTTCCTAGCATAATTAAAGTATATTGGGTACCATGCAAACACTACGACCATGCTAAGCAGGCTTAGCCCGGCGGACTTCATCATGGGCTTTAACTCAGCAACTAACTTCGTGTCTCGGGTCTGTAGCTCCGTGATCTCGCTGGGGTCACTCTTGTAGAGCCTTCTACCCTCTCTAATCTCTTTTGCTTCCTTGCTTGTAATGTGCTTGAGTTGCGACTTCATCGTGACAACTGTAAATACTATCATACCTATGATGAATATTATGAAGGTGTAGTTCAGGTACTGAGGGTAGAACACGTTAAGTATTGTCAGTAACGCTATCATGCCCTGACCGTACGCTATTGAGAGCGCCCATTGCCTCTTACTCATCTGATATGCCAATAGCTTCCCCTTGCCTACTAGTTAATCTTCCCTTATGTATTTACCGTCAGGTAATACTTTGCTTTAAAGGCGTGATTGTCTGGTAAGTAGGTCTGGTCTTTTATGCTCTTGCCAAGCCAGATAATCGCTGGTGAAGGTATGTGAGGGAAATTACTCCTGAGCCCCTGAAAGTACTTCAAGTTATCGCTAGGTACGGAGAGGTAAAGGGCAGGCTCACACTTCACAAGTTAATTCACGCACTACAGAACTCAAGGACCGTAAGCTTAGGTTACAGATTCATAAATTATTCTTTTGGACCCTACTCTAAGGAGCTTGAGGAGGACTTGAAGCTACTGGCGTCGCTGGGGTTAATTACTGAAGAAAAGGAAGGTGACGCAACCATCATCAAGGTAACTAAAAAAGGCTTGGATGTAGTTAAGAGCTTCACGGGAACTAAGCTAAGCCCATATCGGGTTAGAGCCTAATGATACAGGACAAAATAAGAGTGATGAAAACAGACGACGTTACACGCGTAGTTGCTTTCATACCTCCAGGCCACAGACACACTAGGGTTCTCATCGAACTAAAGTCAGGTGAGAAGCTAATTTTCCAGCAGGCAACAATAGACGGTATTATAAGAGCCTATGCTTCCGTCGCCCTACACCCGAGTAGAAAGGCATTTGAACTCACGTTAAAGCGCTTAGGCACGAGAGAACGTAAGGAGGGCTTCGCTAAGTGGCAACTAGTTGAGAGTAGGCGTAGTGAAGATGAAATTATGAAGGATGTAATGGAAATCTACGGGAAATAAGTGCCAAGTGATGAGACCCGCGCGCCTGACCCGTATGTAAGGGGTATGAGGTGTGAAACCACCGGCTGAATGTTTTCTGTTAAGTCACCAATAAAATATCCCAGCGAACTAAAATCATGGTAATAACAGTGGGGAGAATCCACAGGATCATTAGAGAGAGGGGCGGTAGGTTAGTAGTTGCGGTCGATACGCCAACAATAGATCTTCAGCAGCTCTCTTCATTCCTGGATAACGTGCCTGAAGGCGTAGTCGGCATTAAGATAGGGTTACCTTACCTCATACACTACGGAGTCAGACAAACGCGTAACCTCATAAGTAACTACCCGAAACTATACTTCATTGCCGACCTAAAGCTCTCAGATATAGGAGACATAATGGTTCTATCTGCAAAGGAAGCGCTAAACACGGGCTTCAATGGCATCGTTGCCCACGCTTTCACCGGGCTATCAGGCGCCCTGGACAAGTTAGAGAAAGTCGTGCATGAGGCAGGAGCTGACCTCATTCTGCAGGTAACAATGAGCCATACTGGTGCAGCACATACCTTCGATCGCGTGTACGGTGCAATAAAAGAGATAATCAACGGCGTTAATGCCGACGCATTAATAATTCCCGCAAACAAGACGCAGGTCATAACAGACACACGTAAATCATTCGGCAGAAAACACGTCATACTATCACCCGGAATCATGATTAGAGGCGTGAGTCCGGGGGAAGCAATACGCGCTGGTGCTGACGCGGAAATCGTGGGTAGGGCAGTCTTCGACACTAGGAACCCGATAGCAGCGGCTAAGGATATACTTAAAATGCAGGAAGAGTACCTAAGGAAACACAAGGAATGATGCTTAAGATGGGTCGAGCTACTAGTACCTGCAAACCCAACTAAACGCATCAACCGGAGTTGCGGTTATTACAAATAAAACAATTTGGTTGGAATTAGTAGTATGAATGACCCCGCCGGCTCCCTGCTTCATCCCAACTCCATACGGAGGCGTCTGCAGGTCCACCATTAATTGGTGCTTCTAAACGGATTTATTAAAATTATTGATTAATTACTACGCACACGTTATTGGACAAGCAACTTATTACCCCTCAACACTCCTTACTACTAAGGTAATGGCGTAATGACTACCCGTGTAAGAGTAATTAAAGAGTTCTCTGCTAGTGGAAAGCCCCTATTGGTTGGTCTCCCGGGTATGGGTAGGGTCGGGTACTTCTCGGCCAATTACCTCCTCAAGAACCTTGGCGGCGAATTAGTTGCTGAACTGTACTCGACGTACTTCCCACCGCATCTAATGGTTAAAGGAAATGGATTATCCGATCTCTTCGTTGGGAGACTCTACGATGCTGGTAAGGCCTTAATATTCACTGCTGACACGCAACCACAGAACCCTGAAGGACAGAACGAAATCTGCGATGCCCTCCTTTCGTTTCTAACAAGGAAGGGGCTTGATGGACATGTAATTGCGGCCGCTGCCTTCGTAGTGCCCGAAGTAAGTAAGGAGAGGAGGGTCTTCGTGGCCGGCAACGACGATAAGATCGTTGAGGTCTTCCATAAGTTAGGTGGCACACCTTTAGATGATGGAGTTATTGTTGGGATAAACGGAGCAATAGTTGGGTGGGCTAAGTACTATGGCCTAGACGCAGCTGTCCTCCTAGGTGAGACATGGTCAGCCGTAGTGGAATTTGATGAAGCGGACTACCGCGCAGCTAAGGCAGTAATTGATATCCTGAGCAAGTACTTAGGCATAGAGGTAGATACCTCCTCACTGTTAAGCTCGGCCGAAACCGTCGAGAGCAACATAGCGGCAGCACTCGCGCACATAACTCGGATGGCGAGCAGGAGAGAGCGTGAGGAGAGGAAGGAAGTGCTTTGAGCACCTCAATTATAAGGCCAAGAACCAAGGCATTTGTGTTCGACCTTGACGGAACATTAATAGATAGTGTCGATACTCACGTTATCACATGGATTAAGGCGTTCAAAGTTGCTACGGGTATGTCGGTAAGTGAGGAACAAATATATCCATTAATCGGGATGAGTGGGAGGGATATAGTTAGGAAAGTACTTGGGGATGTAAGCGAACTTGAGTATGCCAGGATAAGATGGGTTAAGGACAGGGCATTCATGAAGGAACTAAAGGAGGGAAGAGTAACACTGTTCCCCGGAGTTACTCAAGCCTTAAGAATGATTAAAATGAAGGGTTACTTAATCGGGATGGCTTCATCGACTCCTAACAGACTCTTACTTCACATAATGGATTACCTAGGAATCACTAGCTTCTTTAATGCGATAACAGGCGGTGATGAAGTAAAGAAGGGGAAGCCCGACCCAGAAATATTCTTGAAAACCATAAGGAAACTTGGCGTGGCACCTAGCGAAGCAGTTGTTGTGGGGGATACCGCCTATGATGCGTACCCCGCGCACATGATAGGCTCTACGCCAATACTCGTTAACACATGTAAAGCGCCTAATGGGGTCGTGGCTACCACTTTCTGTATGTTCCACGAATTTACTGAAGCGCTAAAGGCGAGCTTAATGTATGGAAATCGCCCTAGGCTGTTTCGGGCTTAGCAATGCATTTAAGTACTTTTCTTTTTAATTGTTTCTTTACTTGTTGTGGGGACTTTAGATGGGGTTCCGTGGTGTTGGGCTTGGCCGGGCCCCGTGGGGTGCGGGCGGAGCTAATGAACCCACACCAAGACCTAACCCCCACAAAAAC
>JAMOOZ010000296.1 GCA_027064885.1 Desulfurococcales archaeon | reverse complement strand
TCGAGAGTCGCTTTTCCCCGCTGTAGTTCTTTCTCAAAGATCCTCCAATCAGTATATGTTTTGACTGTCGGTGAATCCGCTATTAGCTGCCATGGAAGCCTTGCACGGTTTTTCATTACCCGACACCCCCTATCTTCGAGAACTCCAACTCGACAACTTTCCGAAGGACATTAGCATACTCGAACGGGAGTTCCCGAAGTACGTCGTCCATGAACCCGAGGACAGCTAGGCTTGTTGCCTCGCGCTCGTTGAGTCCCCTGTTCATTAAGTATGTTAGTACCTCCTCACTCAGCCTTCCCGTAGTTGCTTCATGAGTTACCTGCGCAGTTGGCTCATCAATCTGATTGTGCGGATATGTATGCGCCGCTGACCTGTCATCAAGTATGAGGCTCTCGCAGGATACGTGCGCTATGCTGTCCCTTGCTCCTGGCAGTACCTTGATGAGTCCTCTGTATACATTAACCCCTCCGTCTGCACTGACACTCTTGTTTATGACTGTGCTCTTCGTCTCCGGGGCAGCGTGTATCATCTTGCTGCCACTATCCTTGATATACGGGCCCTTAGCTATCGTTACGACAGTACTCCTGCTTGATGCACCTTTTCCTCTAAGCACCGTTGATGGGTAGACGTAGGAGACCTTGCTTCCTATGCTTCCCTCGACCCAATCTATGCTCGCCCTCTCCTCCGCTATTCCGCGCTTGTTGTTGAAGTTTATGACGTTCCTGCTCCAATTCTGTATCGTGACAAACCTTATCCTTGCACCCTTAGCTGCGTATAGTTCGACGGCGCCGTCGTGGAATGAGTACCTCCTGTACATAGGGGCACTACAACCCTCAATGAAGGTTAGCTCGGCACCCTCGTCAGCGATGATTAGTGTGTGCTCGAACTGACCAACCAGCTCGTTACCTATGAGGAAGAAAGCCTCCAGCGGTTGAGGTATCCGCACACCCTTCGGCACGTAGACAAATGCCCCGCCGCTCCATAGGGCGTAATGGAGTGCCGCAAATTTGTGGTCGGCTATCGGGAAAATTCGCCCGAAGTACTCCTTAACTATGTTCGGGTACCTCTTCACAGCCTCCTCCATGGGGACCATTACCACGCCCTTAGAGGAGAGCCACTCCCTCACCTTGCTGTATATGGTCTCGCTCTCGAACTGCACGTTTAT
>JAMOOZ010000295.1 GCA_027064885.1 Desulfurococcales archaeon | reverse complement strand
CTCCTCATCCTCCTTAACAGGCTTGCTAAGGTCTAGAGGCCTACCGCAGTAACACACGAAACCCTTAACGCGTGCTGGGTTACCGTAAACTAGGGCATGCGGAGGCACGTCCTTAGTGACGACCGCCCCAGCACCGACCATTGCGTACTCCCCTATAGTCACGCCGCACACTATAGTAGCGTTCGCACCTATGGACGCACCCTTCTTAATTAGGGTCGGCACGACCTCCCAATCCTCGTTGAAGGACCTCGGGTACAGGTCGTTCGTGAGGGTGGCGTGCGGGCCTAGGAAGACATCGTCCTCAACCTTAACCCCTCTATAGACGGAAACGAAGTTCTGGATCTTCACCCTATCACCTATCTCAACCCCCACGTCAATGTACACGCCCTTACCTATGTTGCAATTCCTCCCTATCTTGGCCCCGCTACGCACGTGGGCAAAGTGCCATATTCTTGTCCCCTCACCTATCTCTGCCCCTTCCTCAACAATTGCTGTCGGGTGTGTGAAGCAATGTTTATACTTACTGCTTTTCTTTGTCATTATATGTTCTCCCTTCATTCCCTATCTTTCTCTAATGACTAAACTAAATATTTTCATTACACTTTTTAGTGTGTTCTCCTCATTAAAACTAAGATTTCCCTTTATAATTGTCGTAGGGACCCAAAAAGGAATATTAAAACAGCATTGATAACAATAGACCTTTTTATTAGAAAATAGGTCTTCTAGTACTTTAGGGAAAGGCTAAGTTGAAAAGCAGGTTCAGTATGCGTAAGCTATTGCAGAATATTGTGGAGACATATTGTAAACAGTATTGGGATCTCAGCCTCAATACCAAGCTATGGCTCAGCAAATTATCATTCAAGACTAGGTTAATGAGAAAGTTTCAACCTTTACTGCGTCGTCTATATGCCTCATACTTTGAGAAAATATCAAGTCAGAAAGTACTGATAAATAACTTGGACTTTGATGTGCTCGTAATATACGATGCGTGCCGTTTAGATTACTTTAGCATGTTGTATCCTAGGTATTTCGAGGGCTTCCTTCAGTCGGTGTTAAGTGCTGGGAGTATGACTCTAGAATGGCTTATAAATACTTGGTACAGGGATCACTATAACGTGGTTTATGTTTCCGCTACTCCACTCGTCAAAAGTGGACGCCCGATTTTAG
>JAMOOZ010000294.1 GCA_027064885.1 Desulfurococcales archaeon | reverse complement strand
AATTTATCCTTCCCTAAACCCTTAAGCTTGGGTAAGTGCGTTGACGGGGGGTAGGAAAACAGCCACGCAGGTAATCAAGGGCAGGAGCGACGCGGATGCACTAATGTCGAGGCTCGACAACACCATGGAATGTCAGGGCGAGATAGATGTAGTGGCTATAGGGCCGAAAGGGCTTGAGGAGGCGGTCAAGGGCGCTGTCAGGCACAACCTCTCCGTTGTTGACATAGACGACCGTGGAAATGACACCTACGTACTCCACATAGTAAACAGATTCGGCAAGAAGTGCCGGGAGTGAGTACATTGATAGACGGAACAGACGCGAGGATACTCAGCCTCCTAATGCGTAACGGAAAGATCCCGGTGAGGAAGATAGCCGAGATCCTTGGACTCGGAGAGTCAACAGTTCATGTCCGTCTTAGGAAGCTTGAAGAATTAGGTGTGTTAAAGGGATACTCTGCAGTGATAGACACGGAGAAGCTTGGCCTGCGGGTAAAGGCCCTGCTCCAGGTGGACGTTGACCCAATACGTAGGGATGACATAGTGAGAGAACTCGCTAAAAACCCGCATGTTATGGGAATATACTCGAGCACAGGGGAATTCAACCTTATGGCCCTAATCATAAGCTATGACCCATCCACGGTGCTCGAAATACTTGAGACACTAACGAAGATGGAAGGGGTCAGGAAGACTAACGTCATGTACTTACTAAGGAATCTGCTACCTAGGGAAGTTAATGAGGTATTAAGCGACCTAATTCTGCTGAGGTACGGAGGTCATGGATAAGGCATGTCACCTCTTAATTCTCTTTAAAAGAGCCTCAACTATCTTATCAGCAGGACTTATCCCGGTCGCGGCCTCAAAGCCGGTCCAACTCGGGACCGAATTAACCTCATAAACAACGTATGAATCATCGACCTCACCTATGTCTACACCAGCGTAGACCAAGCCAAGAACCTCGGTAGCTCTCACTGCTAACTCTCTTACCTCAGCATCGACGTCAGCCTTCACAGCTTTCCCGCCCTGCGAGACATTCGTTTTCCAGCCTCCTTCAGGTGCGTACCTATATATGGCCCCAAGGAACTCTCCGTCAATAATAAACACCCTAATATCCCTCGGCTTATCACGAATGAACCTCTGTATATATACAGGCATCGAAAGACTGGTCCACA
>JAMOOZ010000293.1 GCA_027064885.1 Desulfurococcales archaeon | reverse complement strand
CGAGCCATCACTAAAGAACTTAAGCGTTGCGATACCGTGTATCTGGTACTTATGCCTAGCAATCCTAGAAATCCTAAACTCCACACCCTCAATGACCCTAGCTTCTGCTTCTCTCCCTTCCTCTATGACCTCCTCAACAACTTCAGACCTATTGAACTCAGCAACAACAGTGCCCTCCACAAGTCTTGCCAAAGCATAATGTCTTTCCTCATTCACTTTGAGGATGTCAACAACAAAGTTTACCTCAACTACCTTCTGAGCCCTAGCATCCAAGGCTCTGAAAGCATCGGAGAACTTTTGCCAAGGAATGTTTACAAGAATAATGAACCATTTAGGGATGACAAGGATAGTGTCTCCCTTGCTAGCCATTAATGCATCAATAACCGTCTTTAGCACATACCTACCTTTGCTGAGTTCTACCCTTTCCTTCCTTCTCTTAAAAGGAAAAGAGAGGGAAACAAAAGAAGAAAGGGACATGAATCAGCACCTACAGAACCTCCTCATCACCTCATCAGCGTCGGCACCAGTCTCTAGAATGATCATCTCGAACGCCGTCCTCAGCAACGCCAAAGCATAGTCCTCCTTACTCACCACGACGCCCTCGACCTTCCTCACCTTCCACCCAAGTTCTTTAAGGCTCACCTTCCTTACTGACCTATCCCTAACACCTCTGTAGTCACAGACGACAGTCTCGACCACAGCCTTGGCATCCCCACTAATGTCAGCAAATACCATGACCTCGAAGGGAAATGCCTCAGCCCAATACCTCACCATGACACCAGAAGGAATGCTCACCTTGCTCCTAAACGCCTCCTCAGAGTTAATATACCCCTTCATGACCTTGAAAGGTACCAACCTACCATCGACCTCAAACCCCTTAAGAACCTCGTAGGTATTAACACCCTTGTACATGTTTATTATATACTCTAACTTACCAGAAACTATGGAAACCTTGGGCTTCCCTAGGATCTCCGCAAGAGCCTCTACTCTCCTCATTCCCACCACCCTAGTTGGTTCCCATTAATTCCCTAGCGAAATCCACCCTACTTGATACTGACCTTCTGATCCTCTCTAGGAACTCCGCATCATTAGTGAACTCCTCAGCTAATCTTAGATAGCGCTCAAGCTGTTCCCTCCTTTCCTCGACATTAATTCTGAATGTCCTTAGAG
>JAMOOZ010000292.1 GCA_027064885.1 Desulfurococcales archaeon | reverse complement strand
ACCAGGCTTTGCTTAGGGTTAGGTTGGGTTCGAACTCGCTTGGCGACTTGATCGCTAGCGTTACGTTGAAGTCCTTGCCAGCATAGAGGTACGTGCCCCCAGCATTCACTACGTAAATGGTGTGGAGTACTGCGCCGTACGTGCCCGGCTTGACGTCACTCCCTATATTAAATGTTAAGTCTATAGTGCACGTGCTCCCGGGCGTGACTCCGTTAAGGCATGTGCCCCCGTACGACGTTAGGTTGAAGCCCTCCGGAACCGTTATGTTCGGTATTATCGTTGTTATTGTGTTTTGACCTAGGTTAGCTAACCTTAACTCAAGCGTTAATCCCCTAGCCGTTGGGAGGGCTTCCGCGTCAGCCCCTCTCCATACCCAGCGCTGACCGACTAGCCTAAGGATGTCCTCCGTTACTGGTTTGGCACACACGTTAAGCTCGACGTTAGATACGTACTCAGCTCCCCTATACGTTGCCACGATACTCAGTACTAGCCTGAAACTAAGGGTTGAGGGGTTCTTTAACGACATGTTGATGTTGCTGAACCTTAGCGTGAACACCTCTCCGAATGATACTGGTGTGGAGTACGTTGTCGTTACGTAGTTCTTCCCGTCCCTGGTTACTAGGCCTTTCGGGAGGTAGAGGGTGGCGACGACGTCCTGTATGGTTGACTGATCTAGGTTCTGTAGCGTCACGTAAACTGTGACGCCTCGCGAGTTAGGGTATGTTGCACCTGATGACCAGCCAGCGTCGACGATGCTTATGTAGGGCTTCGGCGACGTTGAAACCTCCAGCCTAACCAGTAGCGCCGTGCTGTACCTGTACGTAACCCCGTCCTCCGTTGCAGCATTTACGTCCAGGTCTAGCGGGGCGTTATAGGTTCCTGGCTTGGTCTGCACCGATATGTCTACGTTGTTAAAGGTTAGTGTTGCCTCATCTCCTGAACCTATGGCTGGGAGGCTCACCTTAATCTCCGAGGGCTTAAAAGGTGATGGCAGGATCAGCGTGGCAGTACCGCCTCTGACGTCCGTGTCGCCGTAGTTCCTTATCTTCACGTATAGGGTAGCTCCGGATGTCCCGGGATACACGTTTGTCGAGCCCCACCACTCGTCAATTACCCTCAGATCTACTGGCGGGTAGTTGTACACGGTTATGTTAGCGTCTATTATCGCGTACTTCCTCACGGGTCCTGTGGGGGCGTTGAGCGTGTAGGACACGTTAATAGTTATTGGGTAAGTTCCGGGGCTTACCGAGTCATTTATGTTTACCTTTGTTTCGAGCCTGAAGGTTTCTCCACTCACGTATGTTGTCTTGTACTTGCCGTTCAGGTCTGTTGCCTCGACGCAGTACCCGTAGCTCTGCGTTGGGGTTATGCCGTTGGGGAACGTGAAGCATCCTTGCACGTAGCTTATGTTATATGTCTCATCGTTCCTTATGTCAAGCACTATGGTTACTCCCTTGCTTCCAGGGTAGACCTTCTCTGTCCCTGCTGATGAGTAAACACTTTCCTTTACTAGCGTGACATTGCCTGCAGCGTAAACTACATCTAGGGTCAAGAAAACTAGCTGAACTACTATGAGTGACGTGAGTATCAACGTACTTGCCTTAGCAGGGATTACACCACTGCGCATATTCCAGCACCTATGTGAAGAATACCGGGGGGTGAATATGTTTTTCGGAAATATGTCTGAATACGACACCTCGCGTACCAACCTATCTGGCTTCATCAGTCCTTAAGCGTATTAAGGATACACTTATTTGGGTCGGGCTCCTCCTCACCAACGATCCTTCCGTCACGTAGGAGGAGGATCCTCTCGGCGCAGTGACCGACCTCCGGGTCATGAGTAACTACTATTACGGTCTGTCCCGATGCGTTAACTTTCTTAAAGGTCTGCACCACTACCTTCGAAGCCTTCCTGTCTAGGGCTCCGGTAGGCTCGTCGGCCAGTATTATTGCTGGTCTGTTAACTAATGCCCTAGCAATGGCTACCCTCTGCTGCTGACCGCCGGAGAGCTGCGTGGGTTTCTTCCTGAGCCAAGAAACGTCCCCTCCAGCCATCTTTAGGGCCTCAATAATCATTCTCCTCCTCAGCTTCCTCGGCACGCCACGAGGTATTAACGGAAGCTCGATGTTCTCATATACGGTTAGCCTAGCTATTAGGTTGAATTGCTGGAACACGAACCCTATCTTCCTGTTCCTAACCATAGCTAGTTGCTTACCCTTAAGCCTCGTTGCCGGTATTCCGTCAATGATTATCTCACCGGAAGTTGGCTTGTCAAGTAAGCCGATCATGTTAAGTAAGGTTGATTTACCGGAACCGGAGGGCCCCATTATAGACACGTACTCCCCCTTCCTAACAACCATGTTGACTCCACGTAAGCCCCATGTGATTATCTCACCGGCTTTGTACGCCTTCTTCACATTCTTGAGAACCACTATCTCCTTTCCTTCGATGGCCACGTTCTCGCCTGGATGTAGTCTATTTGGGATTTAATTTACTTGCTGATTTGAGAATTGCGGAATGTAGGTATTCACTAGTGCTGAGGTAAGGAACTGTTGTTAAGTTATTCTTTTAAACACTTTCCCGTAATATAATAGGGAATCACTGAGTGAAACCTCAAATGCGAGAGTACTACGGTGTTCAATGTTGATTGAAGTCTTAACAACAGCTAATACGCTTATGCCTACATCGTTGGGTGTCACCCCAGCACCCCTTGTCATGATGGACGGGGTGTGGGTAGGTAGTCTAGGGAACGGGCTTTCCGGAGAGACCGTGCTCATCTATACAGTCACGTTCATAGTGCTTGTCGTGCTGGTCATAGCGCTCGCTGCCTTAATAAGGTGTGAAATAGGGAGGGAAGGCGGCGAGGGTGGGGGAGGAGAAGCGCCCTTCCCTTCCTCACCCTCTTCTTGAGCTTGATTTCAAGCACCGTTATTACAGGCACGCTCGTATTAGATCTTAGGTGCCTCTGAATGAGTGGCATTGGTAAGTTGATCCTTGTTTCTAATCGCCTACCTGTGACGGTGGTAAAGAAGGGTGATAGGCTTAAGCTTCAGCAAAGTACTGGAGGTTTAGCCACGGCCCTAGCGAGCCTCCATAGAGTGTTTGGCGGTGCTTGGGTGGGGTGGCCTGGGATAACGAGTGATAGGGTTGGCAGTAATGAGTGGAGAAGGATTGAGGAGGAGTTAAGGCGTGAGGGCTTAATCCCTGTACTTATCAGTGAGTCCCTGCTTGATGGGTACTACAATGGTTTCGCTAATAGGACCTTATGGCCTCTCTTTCATTACTTCCCTCAGTACGCAGTGTTTGATGAGTCCTTCTGGAGGGCGTACGTGAGGGTTAACGAGTTATTTAAGGAGGCTGTGCTCTCAGTAGCTAAGCCCACCGATATAATATGGGTTCACGACTACCACTTAATGCTCCTCCCAAAGTTGATCCGTGACGAGATACCTGACGCTACCATAGGTTTCTTCCTCCACATACCGTTTCCATCCTTCGAGCTCTTCAGAACCCTCCCGTGGAGAAGGGAATTGCTAGAAGGTGTGCTTGGTGCTGACCTCATAGGCTTTCATAACTACGACTATATGAGGCACTTCATGAGTAGCGTTAAGCGAGGCTTAAGCATTAACGTCGTTCTAAACACAATAAACTACGACGGCAGACTGATTAGAGTTGATGCCTTCCCGCTGGGCATAGATTATGAAAGGTTCAGGAAGGCCGTTCAGGATCCTAGGGTTAGGAGAAGGGCTGTAAGGATTAGGAAGAGGTTGGATAGGGCTAAGGTGATATTCTCTATTGATAGGCTGGACTACACTAAGGGAATAACGCAGAGGCTTGAGGCTTACGATCACTTCCTTGAGAGACATCCTGAGTTCAGGGGTAAGGTAGTGTACGTGCTGGCCGTATCGCCCTCAAGGACTAGGGTTAAGCATTACAGGGAGCTTAAGCGCAGAATAGACGAGCTCGTCGGTATGATTAACGGGAAGTATGGGGAGGTGGGATGGAACCCCATTTACTACCTCTACAGGTACATTAGCTTCGAGGAACTCCTAGCATATTACTTAGCGGCTGACGTGGCGTTTATACTTCCTTTGAGGGACGGCATGAACTTAGTGGCTAAGGAATTCGTGGCAAGCAAAACTGACGGTAAGGGAGTCCTCATCCTAAGCGAGACCGCGGGAGCCGCCGCTGAGCTCGTTGAGGCCCTAATAGTTAACCCGAACAGTAAAGAGGAGGTTGCTGAGGCGCTCAGGAAAGCCGTCACGATGCACCCCAAGGAGCAGGAGAGGAGATTAAGGAGCATGCAGGAGAGAGTGCGTAGGTACAACCTCTTGAGGTGGGCTAACGACTTCCTAGAGGGTCTGGCTGAGGCTAAGAAGGAGCAAATAAGGCTCAGAATGAACGTACTTAAGCCCAAGAACCTTGAGGAAATAGTTGAACGTTACTTAAGGGCTAAAAAGCGCCTCTTCCTCCTCGATTATGACGGCACGCTAGTACCATTCGCATCGAGACCAGAGGAAGCGGTACCTGACGGGGAAATCCTCGAGCTTCTCACGAAGCTTGCAAGTGCGGAGAGCAATGAAGTGGTGATCGTGAGTGGCAGGGATAAGAATACCTTAGATAAATGGTTCGGCAACCTACCCGTCAGTCTAATAGCCGAACATGGAGCCTTAGTGAAGCGCAAAGGGGAGGACTGGGAGGTGACTGTCCCTCAGGATCTGTCGTGGAAGAGCGCGGTTAGGCAGGTTCTGGAGTATTACGTTGACAGGACTCCTGGCTCCTTCATTGAGGAGAAGGAGTTCTCGATCGTGTGGCATTACAGGAATGTTGACCCTGAACTAGCTGAGCTCAGGGCGAATGAACTTAAGGACACACTCTCAGGGATCATTCAGGGGTCTAGGCTCACCGTATTACAGGGAAGTAAGGTTATTGAAGTTAGGCACGCCAGCGTCAATAAAGGCGTTGCCGTGAAGAAGTGGCTTGAGGAAAGTGACTGGGGCTTCATACTCGCTGCTGGGGATGACTGGACGGACGAGGACATGTTTAAGGTTCTGCCGAGCGATGCATACTCGATTAAGGTGGGTATAGAGGCGACGGAAGCCCGCTTTAACGTCCGCTCTTATGAGGACGTTAGGAAAGTGCTCAGCACATTAATTAATGCTAAGCATTATGAGAGTTGAGGCTAAAATGGTTAGGACATTAACTGTGTTGGCTCACGGTGACTCCGACGGAGTCTCATCTGCTGCGCTAGTAGTTGCTGCGCTAGGCAGGAGGTACAGCACCGTCAATGTTAGGTTCACACACCCCCTAGGTCTTTTGAGTGACTTCAAGGAATTCGCGAGGGGCGATGTCGTAATAGTTGACGTCGCGTTGAGCGAGGCCCACACTACCGCCATAGCACGGGAGTTCTCTAAGTACCCCTTCCACATAACCTACATAGACCATCACCCACCACCCGTAACCCTGAGCTTAAAGGAGCTTAACGCTGAGCTAGTGAGACCCAAGGACGGCGAGGACGTTTCGTCCTCCGAGCTAACGTACAGGAAGTACGGCGAGCTCCTCCACCCCGATTACGATAGGGTAGCGCTCTACGGTGCCATAGGGGACTACGCAGATCAGTCACCATGGGTTAAGGAGGCGTTAGAAAGATGGGATAAGAGGCAAGTATACTTTGAAGCAGGAATACTCGTTCAAGGTCTTGAAGGCTCTAGGGGAATGCATGACTTCAAGAGGCACATCGTGGAGCATCTCTCGAAGAACCGTCGCCCATCCCAGCTTAGTGAGTTGCTTGTGAGGGCACTCATACAGGCAGTTAATAATGAGGAGCTACACGCGTGGGTCGAGAAGAACGTTAAGGTGATAGGTAGGGTGGCCTACGTAATTAACCCGCCTGGAAGCATTAGTGTTGCCGCAACCTACGCGAAGGGCATTACTAAATCACCTGTAGGGATCGCGGCGGAGGAGAGAGGTAGCACGTACGTAATGAGCTTGAGGGCCAACCCCAAGGAGATAAACCTAGATAGGGTTCTAAGGGAGGTCACGCCGTACCTAGGTGGGAGCGGTGGCGGCCACCCGAGCGCTGCTGGTGCCAGGATACCTAAGCATCAGTTCATGAAGTTAATCCAAGTACTGAACGAGAGGTTAGGGTAGGTTAGTGATGCCGGCGATTAAGTACGTAACTTTCGATTGTTACGGAACACTCTTTGACTGGAGACACGGTATTGGTTCGGTCCTCAAGTACGTTCTGCGGGAACCTATGGATGTGGTGTTACGGGAGTTCTTTGAGGTTGACCGAACCGTTATCACGCGCCCTGGTTTCAGGAAGTACTCTGAAGTGCTTAGGGAGGTGCTTAAGGAGCCCACGCGTCGTAAGGGCCTGCAGTATGAGGATTGTATGTGGGGACACGCTGGTGGTGGGGCTGAAACGTTAGATTGTGGCTTTTTGTGTTTTTGTGGGTGTGTGGGTGATGGGGGTCCGTGCTGTTGGCCTCGACCCCCGCCCATGACCCGATGATGGGGAGGCGAGGCGGAACCAATGAAAACCGCACCACAACGAAACAAAACACATAGAGCG
>JAMOOZ010000291.1 GCA_027064885.1 Desulfurococcales archaeon | reverse complement strand
CAGCAACGCACTCGGCGTCAGGCTGGAAACCCTTCTCGGATGGCTGCGGGCACACCTCCACCTTAAGGCCGAGGAACTTCGAGACATACTCGTACATTCCGTAGGCTGGTTCCGGAATAACGACCCTGTCACCGGGGTCTGTCAGCGCAGCCAGAACGAGCTGCAACCCATCCAGCCCGCCCGACACCACGGTGACGTCATCGGGTGTGAGGTCCGGGCCCCCTGCTCCCCTTATGTCCTCTGCAATAGCCTCCCGCAACGCGGGCAAACCAGCGCTGGGACCGTAGCTACTGACTTTGTAGGGATCCTTCTCTAGGGCCTCAGCAAGCGCTTTGACAGCGCCCTCGTAGGGTGGGACGCCTGGCTGGCCCGCCGCGAAGCTAATGACCTTGACACCCTTCAGCTTGAGCTGGTACACGAAGTCGGCGAGTTTTCTGTGGGGTGAGACACCTAGGCTTGTTAGGCGGTTAGACAGCACCATTTGTTTGCACCGCTGATCTGATCCCTTTGCTTAAAAGACAATTACTCAGCAGGCGCTCCTCATCACTCCTCAGCGAAGAGCGCTCTCATCACTGATCCGAGGATTATGTCGTTGGCTATGAATATATAACCACTATACTGCATTAATTCAAGTGGTGTCATCGACAGATTTTTGTCAATGAATGTTTAGTTTTTTATATTAGGCTGATAGCTTAGCAATATTATTTAACTAATTAGTGGATTAGTATATGGTGACGGATATGGAACCTAGTCAATCTGAAACCGTCGTGGGAGAAAACGCAATATGGGTTTCAACGCTAGGGAATTCTATTATCATAGAGTCAGGCTCCGTGAAAGGACCGGAGAGGTTCAGGTTCGAGTTCCGGTTGGGAGACAAGCTTGACGAGGCAATAGCGTTCTTCGTGAGCGCTGGTGAGGTAGCGAAGCAGGGCCTGGTCAGTGATAACGTCGAGGAGCACCTGAAGGTACTCACGAACAGGCTCACATCAATACTTGTCGACACCAAGGAGACCAGGGACCCGGTAAGGGGCGGGGTCATAATGGTTCTGACGGCCTCAATGCTCGGTCTGTGCAAGACCATAAGGTGCAGTGAGCCCAACATATCGGTGCTACCACTTGCCTCTCCCGCTAAGGTAGATGATATAGTTGAGTGGATAAAGACAGCGGACGAGTT
>JAMOOZ010000290.1 GCA_027064885.1 Desulfurococcales archaeon | reverse complement strand
GACCGTTAGGGCGACGAGGACCGCTGAGGTGGCGGCGGAAGCCATGAGTAGCTCGGGGGGTTCCAACACGCATTCTGATCAGGGCTGCAGCCACGTACCCGAGGACGAAGCCCACGCTTGAGTACGTGTTGTACTTAGTGACTGCGAGTGAGTCCTTGCCGTAGTAATCAGCCATTATGGTCATCATTACCGGTGAGACCAGGGCTGAGGACACCCCAACGACCCCGGAACCCGCAACCACTAAGGCAGGCACGGGCGGGATACCCATCAACGCTAGTCCCGCAGCCATACCGCCTAACGCGAAGGCCAGCATCCCCCTCCTGCTTACCCTCCCTAAGAATATTGCGGGCCACACCCAACTCATGATAGTGAATGCCACGTTATACAGGAGGACAGAGAGCGAGAGCATAAATGCCGAACCCGTTAAGTCTAGAACGCGTATGGACCCGGCTAAGTTAGCGATCGATATCACTGCTGACGCACCAGTCACTATGCCGGCTAGCACCACGCGCTCAGCGACGCCGCCCACGACATCATCACCTCCGACGGGCTCAGCCTAGAGTTTTATGTAACTATTCCCCATTTGTAGGCCTTTTAATGTCTTTGCAGTAGATGTTTTGATGCTCTTTTGCTATTACGTATGCTGAGCTTAGGTGTCTATCTAGCCCTAACTTCTCTCTTATTTTTCTCCCCTTCCTTACTGGTATTTCTTGGGTTCACATGAATAACCTTCATTGGGTATAGCGGTGCTTCCTGATATTCTCTTAGTCATTGAGTGGTGGCATGCGCTACGGTAAACCCTTAATGATAAGGAACCCAGTGTGGTGTACTTGCATTTAGTGCACTCAATAGTGAGAAGTCTAGTGAGTCGAGGTTCACTTCGTGTATCGTTTGACCTGGAGGGTTACGAGGTGCTTAAGGAGCTTGCCTTAAGTTCCGGTTAAGTATTCTTACGGGCTGATTGACTATCTCTAAAATTAGGTTTAAAAACTATCTGCTGGTTAACTCCTTAATACGCTTCCTAAAGTGGTCTAGAGCTTTCTGCATGAATTCCTCGCTTATCTTGCCGTGTGGGCTTGGCGTCTCGAATATTCTCTTCGGTAGCTTAAGGTCTCTCTCTAGGTCGAAGCCCATGTCTAGCTTCAGCTTATATTTCTCGGCATAGATTTCCCATCCGAGCTTCTTAAGTTCCTCAGCATTGATCTTTATTCCTAGGGCTTCAAGGCCTTCAGCCACTAGTTCAGGTGTGTAGACTTTCCTGGCGAAGAAGCATACCACTAGTGATGAGAGTATCTGCCTCCACGCCTCCTCCTTCATTAGGTCGTCAATGACCTTCTCTGGCGGCGGGTACTCCTTACCTATGAGTTTCTGGTCGTAGCTGTAGCCAGCATTATCAAGGTGACTGTGTCTTGCACCTATTACGTAGCCTAGGTGCGTTGCTGGGCCTGCGTGGTAACCAGGCATTTCGTTCTTGCCGAACGTCATGGCGAATTCTAAGCCGCCGTAGGTCTTTGCTGCCTCTTCGGTGCCGTCGCCTAGCTTTTTGTAGAATTCGTTGGGTTGCTCGACGATGTACTTAACCATCTGTATGTATGTCTTCCAGTCGCCCCAGGACGGCTTAACTATCGTTTCCTTCTCCGTGATTATTCCGCGCTGGAAGGCCTCGGTTGCCCACGCTAGCGCTACGCCTGTGCTCATCGCGTCTAGGCCCTCAACCTCCACCTCCTCAATCAATCTCAGCACGCCCTCTCTGTCAGGGATACCGAGCATCGTGCCTAGGGCGTATAGTGGCTCGTAGTCATAGGACACGTACTTGGTAGTGTAGAAGTACTTCTCGTGCGGGTACTCCTCCCTGATTGCGGCAATGTGTATGCAGGCTACGGGACAGTGGCTACAGGCAACTCTCCTGGCAAGCATTGTCTCGGCTATTGCCTCACCGCTTATGCTTTCCGCGCCCTCGAACCTAGCTGAGGTTAGGTTCCTCGTCGGTAAGGCACCGATCTTATTCAGCGGTATTATGTTGACGGGCGTTCCTAGGTCGTGGTACTTCTTCATGGAGTCTGACTTAACCACCTTGTCGTAGATCTTGTCGTACACTACCCTGTACTTTTTCGGGTCAGCCACCGGTATTGCTCTCCTACCGCCAACCACTAAGGCCTTAAGCTTCTTAGAGCCCCATACAGCGCCGAGGCCTAGCCTGCCGAAGTGCCTATAGGTCTCTGTCACCACGCCAGCATACTTAATTAACCTCTCGCCAGCCCTCCCTATCCTCATGATCGCTCTCAGGCCTTGCCATGACTCGCGCTCCCTGAGTACACGGCCAACGGTATACGTGCTCCTCACTCCCCAGAGCGCGGATGCGTCCCTGAAGAACACCTTACCGCCATGAATTGAGAGGTAGACCGGTATGTCGCTCTCACCTTTAATCACGATAGCACCGAACCCCGACATCTTTATAGCTACTGCACTCCTTCCACCAGCGTGCGACTCACCTAAGTTACCTGTCAGGGGTGACTTAAACATAGCTACGGTCTTCGAGGCTGTTGGGTACGCTGCTGTGAACGTACCTACCGCGAACACCACCACGTTTCCTGGCCCTAGGGGATCGGCTGAGAGGTTCATCTCCTCCCTAAGGAGCTTAACAGCTACGCCAGTACCACCTAAATACTTCTCGAAGAGGTCGGGTCTCTCCTTAACCCAGTAGGTTTTCCTGCTTAGATCCACGTACAGGACTCGGGTACATGCCTTATCCACAAGCATGATTACCACCTCACCTCCTCAAGGGTTAGGACGCCGTGAGGGCAGTAGTTGACGCAGTAACCGCAGTGCACACATATCACGGGCTTGTTTAACTCAGTGTCCCACTGTATCGCACCAAAGGGGCAGGCCTCCCTACACATCCCGCACCCTATACACTTGCTTGGATTAAGCGTGACACCTCCTCCCTTCCTCGGCGTTAACGCGCCTGTTGGGCACACCTTAGCGCATGGCGGGTTAGGGCACGCCCTACACACTATGACGGTGAAGCCCCTCTCGAAACCGCCGACGCTCCTAACGTGTATCGCCGACTTCGCTAGGCCACCGTTCGGAAACCTCCTAGCACATGCGAACATACATGACATGCAACCTACACATAGGTCGGGATTAACGACTACCAGCCTCTTTGGCTTAACCCCTGCCTTCACCGTCTGGACACTCAAGGTTATCACTTGTGTGTCTCTATACCCTTAGCTCATAAAAGACTTCCTCTCCTCATTATTTGTAGAATTATTACAGAGCAAAAATTTAGTTAATGCCACCCGAGGATTATAGCGAATACTTTACTGAATCATTGTAATGTTTTCCCCGATGGTAGTAGAAACGCTTAAAACATTACTCATACCTCAACGCCACTGCTGGCGGTATCTTAGCTGCCCTGTACGCGGGGAAGACACCGCCCATGATGCCCACAACAATCGTTATTGCTAGAGTCATGGAGATGCTCTCCAGAGTTATTTGAGGAGGTGCTTTAATCACGATTATACTAGCTCCTGAGCTAATCACTAGGCCCTTAGACGCTAGAGCGTAAGCGCCTGCCACACCCAGTGTTATCCCTATGAACGCACCTATAAGGGACATAATTACTGCTTCACCTAGGATCAAGGCCGTTACTTGCCCGTCTGTGAAGCCCAGCGCCTTCAGCACGCCTATCTCCCTAGTACGCTCTATTACCGACGTTATCATTGTAGCTGCCGTGCCCGCAACCGCCACCGCGAATGCTGAGAGAGACGTCGAGAACGTTATGAAGTCCATAGCGGCTGAGACCGATGACACTATCTCAGCTATTTGCTGGAAGGCTATGACGTTTACTCTTCCAGTGTAGGTGTTCCTTATCTCGTTAACTATGCTTGCGACGTAATTCGGGTTCTCCGCGACGATGAATATTCCTGTCCATTGCTTCATGTGGAGTAGCCTCTTTCCCGCCTCAAAAGGTAGAAAGACGCCTTGGTCAGGCGACACAAACATAGCTCCTCCGTACTCCTTTAGTATACCCGCAACCCTAACAACAACCCTAGTCACGCTTGTCTTACCTTCGTGCTCTACTTGAGGTATTAGTAAGGTTATCGCATCACCTAAGCCGAATAGCTTTCTTCCCGTTCCCTCAGAGTAGGCAATGAAATGCCCTATCGTCGCCATCGTCACTTCATTTGGTGCAGGGAAGTCCCCTACCTCAAGCTGTAGGTTGCCTATGGCCTTAAGCAATATGGAGGTATCTATAGCGTAAACCCATATGCGTTCCTGCCCTTCAACTGTCTGAATTATTGCTTGCGTCATGTAAAATGGCTTAGCGTCCGCGACCCCCTTAATCCCCTTAATGAAATCTAAGTCCTTGCTGGTAAGGGTGTAGTCTGAGGATGCCGTGACGACTATTGTGTTTTGTCCTAAGGCAAGTAACTGGTTCTCAACATAGGATGCGTACCCTCTCACAACGGACGTCATCATCACGAGCGCCAGCGGCCCGATAGCTATGCCCACAATCGTTAAAGCAGCCCTAAACCTCTTCTCCGTGAGGACCTTGTAGGAGTACCTTAGTATGTCGGTGATGGCCACCATTACTCAGCACGCCCCTCTACATAGGCACCTCTGTCGGGATCTCATGCTGTTTCAGGTACCTGCGGATGAGCAGAGCGACAATCGCTAGGAATATCACGACCGCCACAGCCGTCCCAATCTTATAGATATCGAACCCGCCTATCATACCCTGAGGTGGTGGGGTGGCAGTGGTTGTCGTGGACACGTATTCCGTGACTGTTGCTGGCACCGTCATCTCACGGGGCTCGTTAAATGGGTTCCTATACCTTATAACTATGTGTACTTTACTCACGTTGCCGCTATACGTTGCTGTGGCAGCGAATGACGTCTGTGATGAAGGGTCTATGTCGCCAACGAAGGACTCTGGGCTCTCGTAATTACCTATGCGTATCGCCACCACGACACGCTGGGCTTGAGCGTTGCCCAGGTTAGTTATCGTGCCAGATACCTTCACGGTGCTACCTTCCTTAACAACCTTGAGGTCCTCGAGCTCCAGCTTTATGAATGGGGACACGCTTACCGTAAAGGATGCATTGTAGGTGTGTCTCATGCCGAGCACATCCGTATATATTAGGGTGGCCATGAACGGCATGTTCCCATATGTTACTGGCACAGGCGACTGCGCTGGGGGCATAGGGTTATAGAATACTGTTAGGTTCACTTGCCTTACCTCGCCAGGCCTTAACGTGCCTAGGTATAGCGGTGTTTCCTTTACTAAGAGATATGACGTGGGTGAGTACATACTAATGTACACATTATATATTGGTGCTGACCCATTATTCAGCACGTTGACGGTTAAGGCGGCGGATCTCGACACGTTAAAGTTGAGGACGGTGTTTGACCATACCTTGATGTAGAGTGCCGTGCCGAGCACGTGTATGGGTATCCTCACAACCTGCTTCCTTAAGTCACCCCACTGGTCAATGAATGTTAGGGTAATGTTGGCCCAGTAAGTACCTGGCTTAACGTTCAGGACATTGAGTCCAATGACTAGAAAGGCAAAATCGCCTTTCCCTAGTTGACCCGCTGGCTGCATAGATGAGAGGAGTGACTGCACTTGCTTCGGGTTACTTAATGCCTGCATTAGTGAGGTCGGGCTGGAAGCAGCTAGTGACGCTAGTTGTGGTGACGTGGTAGCCACAACCTTAACTCTGGATTTGTTGTTGATTGTTGAGGTGAAGCCCGGAGGTAACTGGACATCAGCTACTAAGCCCTTAACGGTTGAGTAGTCAATGTTCCTTAACGCCACGTACATCACGTTACCGTACGTGCCGGGCTGCGCCGGTGTCCCTGCCCAGCCAGTCGTGATTACCTCGATTCCATGCTTCACTTGGTCAATCCTCAGCGCCACCGTGAAGTTCTCTTGCTTAAATATTGATGCCCCACCTGTAGAGACCACGTACCGAAGTACTAACGTGGCGTTATAGGTTCCGGGAGCGACGTTCTTACCCACGTCCAGGGTGAATGCGAGCGTTGTATCCTGATTGCTTGGTAACGGGCCCGGCACGTATACCTTATTGAGGCCCCTATGTGGTGTTATCCCTGAGGGTAGGTTCGTTAAGTAAGCATCCAGTGACACGACGTTGAATGGGTAGTGATTAGCTATTGTCACGTCGTACGTCGCGCCCTCCGTGTTGGGGTAGACTGGCTGGGAGTTGCTCCAGTCAGCGCTCACTAACTCTATATTACCTAAGTGTTGGGCGGCGTACACCGATATGTCGAGGTACGTGCGGAACGACTCCCTCCCCACTATGAATGCGCCGTAGTCGCTGATGACGTACCTAACGTTGATTTCGAGGGCGAGTTTCCCGTACATCACTTTCCCTAGGTCGGCGTACGTGGTTAAGCGGCAGGCAACCCCAGCACCTAGGCTTGCGGAGCAGATGCCAGCGTTATCAAGCAGTTTCACGGATGCGTTCGGCGTGGTTACCTTAACGAAGACATCAGAGGCAGCATGCCTTCCAAGGTTTATTAGTTCTATATGTATTGGTGCGAGGCGCTCGCCTCCGTAGGTGGTTGCCGGTGTTGT
>JAMOOZ010000289.1 GCA_027064885.1 Desulfurococcales archaeon | reverse complement strand
CATTGACTCAGGCGTAGTCACGAAGGTCACCGTAAGCAGGGACGGGAACGCCGTAGCGGTCTTCGTCGACCTAACGGGCAGTGACCCCTCATGCAACTTCTGCAGAATGATCAACTGGGCCCTATGGAGTAAGGTACTCCTAGTGATGGAGGACAGACTACGTACCCTGGGCTTTAAGGAAGTGTACTTCTTCGATGCAAGAACGGGCTTTGAAGTAAGAAAGCTAGAGAATCTGCGGAAGTAGCGACTATTGAAGCAAAATCTAATGTAAGGAGGGAAAAAGGGAGGTTGTGTTGGGCGCCGCCCAGCGGCGCCCCAGAAACAGCACGCATCACCAGACATGTTCTCCCTTCGTTTCTTCCTCCCCAACGCCGGCAAAGGCGTGAGCGTCACGAGGCCGGCATGCCCTTAGAGAGCGGCGGGCATGCCGCTGTCGGGGCCTCCCCACCCATTAGTGGGGCATGCATGTTCAGGAGTCATTACCTCACGCGTATCTCATAGCTACCGCCCGCGGAGGGCGGGGCATTGCTCGACCTACGTTCATCTCCTTAGTTTCCACTTTATTTCATAGGGGACTTCATGCTGGGGCAGGCCCCTTACGCTGTACGTCATGTTTTAGGGTGTTTCAGGGATGAGTGACATGTTTCCCTCCTTGCGCTCTGTTTCGTTCATTGCTGTCCGTCTGGCGCCGGGTCAACACGACTCACTAGCCTCGGTATTGACGCTGTTTTAGGGATGGCAGAAGTTCTTCGTTCTGTTGCGATGCGGGGGCTTATGCCCCGCGATGCTGTGAGTGTTGAGTTCCCCGGCACTGTCGGGGATCCTGTTATTGCTGACGCCGCTGGGCGGCGCCATACTACCCTCTGTATCAGAGTTAATAAATTATCATTAACGCGTCAAATAAGGAGGTAGCTTAGTCTTTAACGATGCACGTACACGTGGGAAGTAAGTGATGCAGCTTAGCCCTCAACATGTTCTTTACCTGTCCGCAACCTCTAGTATTGGGGTTAGGGGTGCGCTACTTCAGGCTCGCAGTAACGACACTGATCTTCCTACTGATCTCTTCACTTACTGTGCCGCTCACGGTGCGCAGTGCCGGGCCCTCACACCTCGGGGGTGTGAGCGACGTTGTTGTTAAGGCGGATGTCTGGGTGGTGTTGGTAGGGTTAGGGAGCATT
>JAMOOZ010000288.1 GCA_027064885.1 Desulfurococcales archaeon | reverse complement strand
TCCGTTCTTGTCGTCGCTGGCGAACTTAAGGAACGCTGGGCTGTAGATCATGCTGTCGGTGTCCTCCCAGTAGCCAACGACGTAGTTGACGTTGTTGAGCTCGCTGAAGTGCTTGCTGAAGTAGTAGGCCGCTGCCCAGGTGCTGTCAGCGTCGGTACCGTAGATCATGTAGACCACTGCGCCGGTGTCCGGGTCAACGACCCTCTGGATGACCCAGTAGCCCTTGGTGACGTTCCACCATGGGCTCGGGGCGCTCCAGTTGGCGACTGTCTCGTTGTTGACGATGATGCTTATTGAGCCGTCGGCGTTGGTGACCATCCTGACTGGGGTAAGCTCCTGGTAGTGGGCGGTGATGCTGTTGACCTCAGGACCACCGATTGCAATTATCATGTCATTGCTGGTGAGGGCATCGACGTTGATGTCGCTGTCACTGTAGACGGGCTTGGCACCGATGTACTCGAGGAGGAAGTCCATGGCGTGGTAGTCGACTGAGGTGAGGGCGTTCTTGCCGAGGACGATCTTGACGTCGTGGGTCTGGGCGTCGCTGAGGAAGGCGCCGAGTCCGGTTGTATTGCTCGTTCCGTGGAATGCTATGACGATGTTCACTGCTGAGGTCTGGAACGGTGAGACGTCGGCCTCTGCAAATCCTGCTGGGGTGTCCCCAACCAGTGCAACGGCCTTGTAGATGCTGAGCGGCGGCAGAGCTGGAATGTTGTCGATCTCGTAGCGTCCCTGAGCGTCGGTTATAGCGCTGAGCACGTTGCCGTTGTAGTCAACCGCCGGAACCCACTCGGTTCCGTTGAAGGTGTAGAGGACTACCTTGACTCCGGCAACCGGGTTGTTGTTCTCGTCCATGACGATACCTGCGATGTTGCCGATTCCTCCGAACTTGACGGTCACGGTGTTGCTGACGATGTCGTCATAGGTCGCCCAGACGTTGACTGCACCCATGAGGGTGAGGAGCTCGTCCGGAGTCATGCCGACCTTGGCGGCAGAGTAGACCCTGAAGGTAGCTTCACCTTTCTCGTCGGTTGTGGCGTTGGTAGGCTCGACGTAAGCTATATCACTGTCAACGTGGAACTCAAGGGTCTTGCCAGCGAGCGGACCGTTGGCGGAGCTCACATTGCCGGCCATTTCGTAGAGCTCACTGATGAGGTTCTCCATCTCACTCTCGCTCAGGAAGGTCATTGCCTGGATCTTCGGAAGGACTGTCTCGTTGAACATTTCATCGAACTGAGCCTCGGCGTTCTTGACGCAGAGCTTGGCGAGGAACTCGAAGTATGAGCCCTCCTTAGCCGGCTGGATGTCCATTGGGGTTATGCGTTCAACTTTGACAGTCGGTGTAAGCTTGATGATCTCGCTGAAGCCCTCGAGCGGAACGACCTTGGCTATCTTCTTGGTCACTGGCATGTAGATGGCGTTGCCCCAGACTGATGAAGCCTGCGGCTCGATTGGAATGACACCCGGAGCCATCGGCGGCTTGTAAGTGTAAGTGTAGGTCGTCAAGTTACCCTCGACGTTAACAGTGATGTTCCAGGTTATCTTGTCAATACGGGTAACCTCTGGAGTGACGTTGTAGTACTTCTTGGTGACGTTCCAGACCTTAGCGAAGGTTGAGATGTCCTCGATGTACGGAACGTCCTTGGCGATCTCAAGCGGCACTGCGATGACATAGAGGTTGAACCTCTCGACTGGGGCGAGCGGGAAGACTGCCTCGGTTGTTCCAGTGACACCCTTGTGGTTGACGAAGTTGTAGGCCGGAACGTACGGGCCGTTCCTGTTGTTGAAGGCAACGTAGATGACAGTGGTCTCGTTCGGGGACTCAAGGGTGCCCTCCTTCTTGATGGTGACGTAGACCCACGCGAGTTTGCTCATGTCAGGTGAGCTGACCGGTATCCTAAGCTCGGCAGTCCTGCCGTACTCGTCCTTACCGCTGAGGAGGTACTCGCCAGCATCGGGTGCGTATATCTTGATCTGGGTTGTACCAATGCCCTCCTCGAGTTCAACGCTGAACTCGGTCTTGATCGGGTAGAGGTCAGTGTTGTTAAAGACCGCAACACCAGTGAAGACGTCGCTTATCTTGGCCCTCTCGGACTCATTCCTGTCAAGGACTGCCTTGACTGTTACGGCAATGGTCCTGAGTGTGGCCGCGGTGAAGTTATTCGGAGTAGCACTCATGACAAGGTGCCAACCCTCAACCGTGATGTTCTCGGTAGTTGTAACGTTGTAAACGCTGTCGTAGACGGTTATCGTGTAGTTGCCAGCGGCCAGTGTGAAGTTGTCTGCGTAGACACCATTTCCAATGTACTTGAGCTCCTCGCCGTCGAGGGTGACCGTTATGTTCTCGTAGTCGTTGGCACCCGAGTGGACGTAGACCTTAACCTCAGTCGGTATGTCCGCATAGATAGTCTCTGGCTCGATCTTGACGATCTTGACGAGGTCATCAACCGGTATCTGAACCTTCTTGGTAACGTTGTAGTCTCCAATGAACTGAATCACCGTAAGGGTAGCGTTTCCGGTCTCGCCGATAATGGCCTTGCCGAAGTCGATAACACCCTCACCGTTGACAACGTCGAAGGCTCCTGTGAAGTTCTGGTCATCAGGCAGGACGAGGGTGACGTTTGCCGTTCCGTTGAACGGAACGAGGTCACCGTTCTCGTCAATGTACTTGAACGGGAACTTGAGGCTGTTCTCGAACTGCGGGTGGACGTAGAGCGGGTGGATGTCAACCTCGATGCCCCAGTTGAGCACATTGACTGTGTAAGTCTTGTTGTACTTGAGGTACTCGTTACCGAGGTCGCTGACGTAGTAGACGGTGACCGTGAAGTTCGTGTCCTCGAGCGGGAGGAACTCGAACTCGCCGGTGTACGGCTGACCGTTGACGTAGACTTTGAGGTTCTCCTTGCTGATTGCGGTGACGTTCGGCGTGGCGACGACGCTCAGGTTGACTGGTATGTACTTGTAGACTTTCTGAGGCTCGAAGGTAACGGTGACGTTCCAAGGCTTGACGTTGACTGTGGCAACTCCAGCGATGCTGCTGTCGGTAAGGTCCTTGACCTCAACTGTGATCGGGCCGGTAGCGTCAAAGGCGACGCCGGTTATGGTTGCATGACCGTTGTTGTTGTGCATCGGTATGGTCTGGTTGTAGACGACCGTATCGCCAGAGTAGACGATCACCTGGGCCATGCTGTTGGCGTCGATCGGGTAGATCACGTTGCCGCTGACTCCCATGTACTGGAGGTCTATGGTGAGGTTGGCAGTCTGGTACTGGTAGATCTCGGTCGGGGTGACCTTCACGTCGATGTACTTCTTGTTGTACTGGACGTTCGGGTAGACCGGTATGTACTGGACGGCCTTGACGATGCCGCTCTCGTCGGCGACAGTTATCTTAGCAACGCCTGGGACGGTTATGTTCTCGCCCGGTATCCTGATGAAGGCGTCCATATCATCCTGAGCACCGTGGGCAATGGTAGTAAAGTTCTGACCGTTCGGTAGCTCAATCATAATGTTAAAGTCTCTACTCTCAAGGACATCCTCTGTTGGGTACACACCCACATCCATGCCTATGAGGACGTCTTCTCCGACTGTGAGGCTGTCGGGTGAGACCTCGAACTGGATGTACCACGGCTTGACTTCAAAGACCTCCACATCGCTAACGATGAACGGCCCGAGGTTGAGACTGTCATCCCAGTAGGTGATCTCCCATTCCACGGTGACCTTTCCGGTCTCGTTGAACTGGAGGTTATATAGGTCATTGTGGAATAAATCACTAAAGGTATATCCTTTCTTACAAATCTTCTCATATGTGATGGTCCTGTTGATCCACTTGTCGTAGTTCGGGCCAGTAACATGGACTGTGATGTTGGCGTTGGCTGGGAATGGGAACTCGTAATATCCTTTGATGTGAAGGTCATCTGGGACTCCAATGTAGAAGTGGTCCTCTCCATCTGGCCATGGAGCACCAACAGCGGCATGGATCACTGGCCATCCTTTAATGTCTATTGTATTGTACCATTTATTATGGTAATAGTACGAGCCACCTTCTATTGTGGTATTGTAGGTGCTGTGGTTGGCGAAGATAAGCATCTTCCACTTAAACTTCACTTTACCGCTCTCGTTGAACTGCATCAGCTTGCTAACGTTGAGGTGTATTATCGAGTGAGCACCGGAAACGGCAAGCCCACCGTTGGTCGTGTTGACGTAGTACTCGAACGGACCGTAGGTGGCGTCTGGGCCAACTAAGGTCACGTTGACATAGGCCTCCTCGATCGGGAATCCAACGTATATGTCGTACGTAAGGTTCGCTGGGACGTGGGCGTAGAAAGTCTTATTGTTTATGTCCTGACAGTGGGCCTTTCCAGTGCCGAAGGAGTATACCTTCGAACTCCACAGCTTTGTGGTTATTGATTTAATAAATACTCTGAAGAAGTCACTCCTGCCGTACTCGGTGTCTGTCACAGTTACTGTAACTTTGCCCACATCTGTGAAAGTGAGGAGCTTAGATATACGGTAAAGATCATTGACGCTCGTGACGTTGAGGATGAACCACTCGTCAACGCCTGGACCCTGTACTGTTACGTTAAGCTGGGTCTTCGGGACGAATGGTAGAGGTCCTGCCACTTTAGTAACGTTCTTGTGTCCTATAACCTGCCCGCAACAGGGCTCAGTAATGTTCTTGGTGACAACATGATACCTCTTAAATGAAACCCTGAACGTGAAGTTAGCTGGGATGTTCTTGATGAAGTGATCAGACGACCATGTTGAGTTGCCGAAGATATAAACGTCCTCAAGGTAAGCATTCACTCTCCAGTCATAGACCTGGATATCCTTCTTACCCTTCTTACCGTAGTTGTTGTCCTTGACGACGACCCTTATCTTCTTGGTGGCATCATCGGGCACGAAGCTGACGTTGGTGAGGTTGACGAAGATCTGCCCCTGACCGTGTGTAACTGGGACGGAGTTGTTGCTCCATATGAGCTGGTCACCGTAGTAGACCTCAACGGTAGCGTTGCTAGTTATGTCTATGAGGCCGAGGGTTGTGTTAGTGTAGTTGAACTTGACGAGCATGGTCGCCGGTATGTCCTTGTAGAATCCGTAACCATCCTCATCCGATGTGAGGGTGTACTCGGTGGTGTGGTTGTCGTAGATGTAGATAACCGAATCAACGTTAATCGTCCAGTTATAAACCGTTATGTTAACCGTTCTGGTAATGCCATAGGCGGGGATGCTGAAGGTTACCACGAGCGGGTCGGCAGAGACGTTGTATATCTTAATTGAAGTGTTGACGCCGTCGGTGAGGTTAAAAGTCCCACTCCTTGGGGTGGCCTCTGAAACACCGTCGAGCTTGAAAGTACCCGTGGTGTTGAGACCGAGCTTACCGAGAGAGCTGTTTGCCGTGACGCTGAAGGTAACGTTAAACGGAACGCGCTTGATGACACCGTGAACGTTGGTATTGCCCCAGGCGCCGGTTATAGTATGGGTAACGTTAAGCCACCAGTCGTAAACCTGAACCTCTTCACCGCTCTGGTTGAGTGGGATCTTGTAAGTAATTCCGTGCTTTGTGTCCTCAAAGACGAGAGTTAGATAGCTGATGTTAAGTGACTTCACGTTGGTGAAGTTTATCTCATAAACTCCACCAAGGGGCTTTGAAATATTTGATGCGGTTGCAACTTTAACTGCCCCAGCGTAGAGGTAAGCCTTGACCTCACTCTCGTTGGGAAGGAGATCAACGTAAGAGTCTCCCAGAGTGTCGTTGACGTACAGGCGAAGAGTGAGGTTAAACGGTATGTTCTTGAAGGCCTTATCGTATTTCCAATTACCGCTGTCAAGGTATGGAACTGCGCTATTTACACCCACATCTCCGTAGTACTTGAATATGTTTTTAGTAACTCCAACAACGTAGAACTCTGACTCCCAAGAACCAGACTTGACTTTGACCAGAATCTGGGTGACATTAGTCGGGATCTCTGGGAGCTCCGCTGGAACTATCTCCTCATGGTCGTCACCGAGGTTCATGTTCCTCGTGGCAACGAGGACTAACTGACTTCCGCTTTCAGAGGTTTCATTGAAGTAAACGTATACATCAAAGTTGTAGTTTGCATCACCAGTGACGTTCACCGTAAGGTTGGCGGGGTATCCCACGAAAGCCTCAGCAACGACGTTTGTGTTATCGTGCCAGTTGCCAAGGTGAACTTTAACTTCTTCAATGGTTAGAGGAGCTGCTGCACTCACTGGTTTGAGGAACGTCCCTGGAATTACTGACGCTGCCATTAAAAATGCCAACAACAAACTAAAGATTTGCGCCTTCCTGCGCTTATTCATACTACTTCACCTACCTTCCTTTTTTGCCACTCTTTGAGGCCGGCCTCATGGAAGGCCAATACCTTATAGGCCACCAGATAAATATAAACCTTTCGCTGGGTTACCAAGCATTATTTAATAATTGAAGGCATAAGAGCTAGTTTCACAGAAAAACGCCCAATATCTTCAAAATTTTTCCAAAAGATTAAGTTCTAAAAGAACGCTGATGTATCTAAACCGTTTGAAGGATTTCCTGGATCCCTCAGTCTCCCGCAGCATTGCAGAAAGCTTTTTTAAAGTTTTCGGATGCCCAAACAGCTCGCTTAAC
>JAMOOZ010000287.1 GCA_027064885.1 Desulfurococcales archaeon | reverse complement strand
CGACTCAACAATAGAGACCAGCGAATGATAATCAGTGAGGTCACCCACGAGCTCCGTAACACCCTCAGGAACCTCCCTCTTCACCGAAATAAAACGCACAAGACCAAAAACATTATGCCCTAACTCCACTAAATTCCGAGCTAATGCATTCCCTATGAACCCAGTTATGCCTGTGATCAACACCCGCACTATACATAACACCCGAAAAATAACTATGATTTACGTTTTTAAACCATCAATTCTACTTGAATATAATGAATGCCGAGCCTGAAGGGTCAGTTACCTGAATAACCTTCCACACTAAATTCTCTATCTTCGCTATCTTCACATGCCCTCTCCTAACCTCAAGGTGCACCCCATCACCATCCAGCTTAGCAAGTAGTGATTCAGTCAACATTGTATTGGTAACATCAAAGTGATTAGGCACTAGGAACCTTGAAGGCTTAAAAGGCTTAGCTGGGTTATCCCAAGCCACCAACACCGCTGAATTCAAGTCAGATAACAGACTCTCCACGAAACTATGCCTTGTGACCCTACCCCCGCTATACTCATGTAACTCCGTTAAATCAATAATCCGCAGTGAATACTTATGTGGTATCAGGATCTTAATCTCAGTCATAATTACCACCTCTCTTACTCCACCCTGCACTCACTTGGTAGGAGTTCCTTTAACCGCCTCACCGCTGAATCTGTGATGCGCTCCTTAGAAGCCACTATTATAGCCCCCTTCACCTCCAGCATCACCTCAGTTATCTTCCCAATATTATTCGCGTCACACACTACCTTACCTACCTTATCACCTAATTTAAAGGGGACTACCCCCCTGAATGCCTTAGTTACTTCATTCATGTGTAGTTCGGGATCCATAATGTCGAACTCAACCATGTATTTCACCCGAGGCTTACCTAACAAAACACTTCTTGAAGTTAATCCCATCAACCTTAACCTTACCTAACTCCCCTCCGCGGAAAACCACTACGACCGAGGGGAAAGGTGCTGGGTTCTTAGCGCCGTCAAACTTAATTCTACCCTCCACGAACAATACCTCAGTGGCGAAACCCAACACATACCTCTGAAACCACTTCGTATCTGTCCTAGCCGCCAACAACATAACTACTTGCTGTGCGTTACCTGAGCGAACCTCGTTAACGGCCTTCTCCACCCACCTACCCACATCCTTACCGTAAGGCGGATTAACATACACATTACCAAACCAAGGCTGACACAAACCATCGTCCTCAAGCGTATAGTAGTAAGGGGTACCCAGATTATTATCCTCCGTACAAGGATCCAAGTCGAAACGACCGAAGAGCCGTTCTAAGCACTTAAATACATACTTAGGTGTCTTCCAATCCGCCTGGCTCGACTTAAAAAGCACTGGTGAAACCACGCTATCACCTCTCAGACGGGTAGAACCTCGGCACTATGTCGCAATACTTCACACCAGGCACGGGTTCCTGAAAGTTCTTCTTATACTCCACCACTTCCTCACCGTAAACCTCATTCACCTCATTAACGTAGTCACGGATATGCCCAAACCACCTCTTCGCAGTATCTCTGTCAAACGAACTCACCTTAATCAGTAAGTGCTCACCATTCTTAGTCACGATCCTGGCTGGCATGTACCCCAGCAATTCCTGCACATATGTCTCCACATCCTTCACAATACTCCATTCATCCACGTCAATCATGTGGAACACGTGCCTAGTATGCTTCATAGCGTTCGCACAGAACTGAACATCAATCCTACGTACAATATCATCCGCCCTACCAGGATTGAACACCGCGTCCCTCAACGACAGCACAACCTCATTAATAGTGTCTACCTCCGCCCTAACCCAGTCAGTAGGGTTAGGGGAAACCCTGAGAGCCACCAACTCCGTAGGTATCCTGTAATACTCGATCCCATCACCAACATGTCTCTCATACACGTAAAGCTCACTCGAAAACTCGTGAAGCACGGCATACCGTCTAAGCACCATGTACAACTTGAACTTCGGGTTATCGTAGTACCCAGGCACAACATGCAAAGAGAGTGAGCGGTCACTCCCCTTAAACCCATACTTCTCCTTAAGATTCTTACTCCGAATCAACAGCAACACCACGTAACCCTGGAACCACTCAACATCAGGCAGAAACTCCAGAAACCTTAAAGTCTCCCTAGGATCAACCATAGTACCCACAGGCCCACCAACACCAATCCCCTTAACAAAATCCATCAACTCCATACACACCACCCGAAAAAGCTTATGTAGGAAAAACTAACCTATTCTGGGTCTATTTCATCCATCCCTATCGGTGGCTTAGGCAGTATCGAATTCAGTAGCTTCTCAATTAGGGTCTGCTCCCTACTTGGTAAGTCATCAAGCTCTGCAAGCAACTCCGCAATCACTGACTCTCGAACATCGTTAATGTCTAAATCCTTAAGTATGCGGGCCACGTTAACCACCCCTATATCTCATAGTCTTCTAGATGGGATTCAACACACTCTTCAAAGGACTTATAGTGCTCTCCCCACCGTTCCTTACACCATTCCTTAACCGACTTAACGTATTTCTCATAAGCCTCCTCTTCATCTTCAGCACTAGTTTCTTCCTCTTCATCCTCAGGTAACTCATACGGTTCGTCTTCCTCCCACTCTTCATCCCAATCTTCCTCAGGATCGAAGTCCCTAGCGACCTCCTCAAGAACCTTAGGGTCTTTACATTTCTCAGGATCGTTATAGAGATCCATACAAGCCGCGTAAATCACCGCATTAACTAAATCATCAACGGTCTTAACACCCTCAGGAATACATAACCCAGACATTACTTACCACCTCTTTTCTTCTTGACACTCCCTTCAGGCTTCCTAGGCTCAACCGAGGCTACCTTTTTCTCTAATGCTTCTATTACTACATCTATTCTATCACATGCCTTCCTTAGCTTAGGGTTAATCGGTGAGAGCATCCGTGATATTAGGTTAGCAAGCATCACTAACGTCTTATCACCTGTACTCTCCGCAGACTCTCTTAAAGCTACTGTAACGAATGCTACATCCATCATAGCCTCATTAATATCCGCCCAAGCCTCCCTTAACTCCTCCCTAAGATCAAGGTGTTCCTCATTCATTCTTCACCACCTTAATGATATGTATTAAGTCAGTCTCGTAATCCGCCTTACACTCCTCACCGAACACTGTCCTAGCTAGACTTAGTAGGGAGTCCTTAACCTTATTTAAATCGTCTACCGCATGCTCGATAATATCCCTGAGAACTTTAGCGTAGGTTGACGCCTCCCTTAAAGTCCCAGCAAACACTAACGTCACCTTCATAACATTCTTCCCCCTCTTAAAGACAATGCGTTCCCTACCCTCACCAGCAAGACGGATGCGCTCAACAACACCTTGCTCAGGACACTTCACAACATCAACTCTAAGCTTAACCTCCTTACCAGCAGGATACACTAACATAACCCCCCTATCATGGTCTCTCTCCACAATGAATTCATCACCAACACTCTCAATAACATGCTTCCGCACATACATCATCATGGGTATTACGTAATACGTGAACTCATACTTCTTACCCTTCACAACCTTCTTACCTTTAATTACCTTAGCCTTAACCCTCTTAAATTCCATAATACCACCCGATACGTGTGGGAAAAACCATGCTTACTTCTTTAACATACTCACATTATCCTCGATCTTCAGGATCTCAACCTCCTTTATCGTGATGTTTTTATTTACGTATACTCGGAACATCATCTCAATATTAGATCCTGCCGTATCTATCATGATGTTCCATATTTGCGGGTATTCATCATCAGCCAACAAATCCAGGATCTCCGCTAACGTGTAGACCCAATCACCGCCAGGTACAACTTCCGCCTCAAAACGCTTACCAGTACCGAATTCCACCCTAGCCTTAAGAATCAGGAACGGATCCACCCTAGAAATTGGTACTTCCTTAACAATAACATGATTTAGTCCTGCGCACCTTAAGTAATCACAGAAATACTCCAGCCCCTCCTCACAAACAATATCCTCCTTGAAAGTCCACTTAGTAGGTGCCACTACCTTAATCATCGAACCACCCTTCAATTCGATGGGTAAATCACATACTCATTATCTATTATCGTGCCTTGCTGAATCACCTTAATACGCCAACCATCCTCAACCTCAATATCCACGAAAGGAACATCAAGCTCCTTAAGCACAACCTTAAGAAGCCTAATCGCCTGATCCGTGAGTTCCCTAGCGACCTTAGGTGATATTAGCTTGAATTGCTGTAAACGTGAGATGAAGTATAAGTAATTACTGAATTCGGACACTACATTACTCATACGAATCACCCGAGGCTTTAAAGGAAAAATCATACCTTAACTAACACTACATCATGGTGAAACGATAGCGACCTTGGATACTGTACCTTAATATTATATATCTTCGCGGACATTAATATCTTCACGAACTCCCTAGCCTCCTCAGCATTACTAAAAGGTATTACAACCTCCTTAAAACGCTCCTGATTCTGCAAGATCACTTTCGTTAATACTACAACAATATCTCGTAGCTTCTTATTTTCCTGGAGCACCTCAAGAATAAAATCATGCGTAATCATGGTAATCACCCGAAGGCTTAAAGGAAAAACAATGTTAGGCTTCAACCATCATTAAGTTCTCAAGAACCCTGTTAATAATGTTCTCACTAGGCTTACTTACAGGAACTTTAACGGCGTCACTATTCTCGAAGCGCCACCACCCAAAGCCCCTAAGATATACCAGATAGTAATGCTTGTATATAGGTGGGTCAACAGTATCATCACGCTCTGTAACCTCAGCAATAATCACCTCAGTTTCTGTAGTTGGCACAATCATTAACTTCCAGCCTTTCCTGTAAGGATAGCCTGCGTCATATTCATCGAAAGTCGCTGTAAACACGGGGCCCTTAGTAGATACTATCTCGACCCTACGTTCATCCACAAACGCAGGGCCCTGCCTATACCATTCCTCAATTACTAGTGCCAAGTCAAAGATCGGGGTAGGTTTATCCATGGGCTCACCCGATTAAGATTAAAAAACACTACTTATACTTGGACTTTAACTCCTCAACCACCCTACTTATATCAATACCGTATTCCTGCGCTAACTCTATAGCCTGCCGCATTATTTTTTCAGCCTTTAACTTATCCGCAATGACTTTCGCGTTAGGCCACAACCCATCAACCATAGCCATAAAACCGTCATACAACTTCATAGTTCTCAACGCGTGATGGCTTCCTGCGTGACCCTCAAGAACAACCTCCCCCCTCCACCAAACGACGGCGTAATCAGGTGAACGACAATATCTCGGTTTACGAGCCAGTATAAGTAACTCGTATTTACGAGCAATTGATTCAGCATCCTTTATAGTTCCTAACCCAACAACGTCTCCTTCAGCCTCAGGCGGAAACACAAACCAATCAACATTTCTCACTTGCCTACCTAGGTATACTGCTATATCACAACATTTTTCCCAATACTGATACGCTTTCTCCCTAATCTCACGCACTTTCTTCTGGATAGCGTGAAGCACTTCCTCCGCAAACCTAGGATCTAACACCTCAATATCCATGGACTCACCCGAAGAAATAGGTTAAAAAGGGGTGTCTTATGATTGTTGTACAATACTAAATGAACAGTGAATATTACTTACTGATTACTTAGGTAATGTGGTGTGGAATTTAGGAGATGTAATGTATAGCTTACGGATTCATTCCTTCTCGGTGTGTTATATCCGATGTCCCTCGCATAGCTCATCGGGATTCAAATTTACGTCCTCACGTACCTACATCAACCCCATATTTAACTCTGAACTTACCGAACCCTTTCCGAGTCCTTGACATTAATCCTATCCTCCCTGCTACATTAAATGCCTCCATCCACTTCTTGGGATAAGGTGTTGTCACCGTGAACTTAATCTCAAATGTGCTGTCTATGTACTCGAAGAGCTCAGTTGTTGGCCTCTCCGTCAGTATAACTCGCCTATAGATTAGCGGTTTATCAGGGATAACCACGTACTCCACAGGTATTCCCTTTTCATCAATAATGTCAAAGTTCAGTACATCCTTATCCAGACCTAACCTCTTAATAGCCCTCTTTAAGGGAGCCTCCAACCACATCTTAAATATTATTGGTTTACCATCGGAATTCCTAGGAAATGCTCGGTCTAGGTGTTTCGCTAGTTCCGCATCAATCCATTTCTTCTCCGCATACCTCAGCAACTGCGCCTTAGGCATCACAGGCGCGATAATCCAGGTCTCAGGTATTAACGTCACGTTAATCTTCACAGCCCTAACTGAATTGATATATGAATTATTACGGCATAAGTTATCACGTTTACCCATATTCAACACCCGAAAATCATGCTGGAAAACCTATTCTCCAGCAACCACACCTCTTACATTTCAAGACAACACCACCAATATTATAAGGATATTCTCCAATATACTCCAGCTCTCCACCACATTTGAGGCACCTCAGTTTCTCCACTTTAGGTACGGCAAACAATATATCACCCGAAGCTAGGGTATCTCCCCCAGACCCCACTAGGCGGGAGGCACCCAGCCCCGTACTGAGGCGGTGCTGGGTGGGCAGGGCGAGATGGCTAGCAACAGGGCAGTCAT
>JAMOOZ010000286.1 GCA_027064885.1 Desulfurococcales archaeon | reverse complement strand
CGTGGGTCTCATGGAAAGGGGTGACCGTATATTAGCGATCGGTGCCGCATTAATTCTGCTCTGCATGGGTTACGTTAGGATAGCGTCAATCATCGTCTGGGTCTCTATAGCCTTGTGCATAATAACCATTATACATAGGGTTGCGTATATAATATCGGGAACCGAATGATGAAAGCATCCCGCTCAGTATGGTTATTCACACTAGGTAACGAGGTTGTTCAGGGGAGGGTAGTTAATACCAACGCATCATACCTCGGCAGGAGATTAACACTATTAGGCTTCGAGGTGTGGGGGAACATATCACTTGTTGATGACGTATCACTTGTTACGGAGTTCCTCAAATACGTAATGAATAGAAAGCCAGCCTTAATCGTGACGACCGGTGGTTTAGGACCTACGTACGACGACCGCACATTAGAGGCCGTAGCGAAAGCTGCAGGACTGAAACTCGTACTAAATGAGGAAGCTCTAAAGATGGTGCGAGAAAAGTACTCTGAGAAAGGATTTGAGCTAACAGAGGACAGGGTTAAGATGGCATACCTTCCTGAAGGAGGTATACCGATACCGAATAGCGTGGGTACGGCACCTGGATGCTGGCTCGAGGTTAGTGGAACTGTAATAGTGTCCTTGCCAGGGGTTCCTCGAGAGTTAGAGGCGATGTGGGAAAACTGGGTCGAGCCCCGGCTACGTAAACTACTCCCTGAAATTCATGTTGAAGAATATATGTTCAGAGTCATAGGTGTTCCCGAGTCCTCCGTTGCACCAATAGTTAAGAGGATCCTGAAGATTTACGACAACGTGTACATAAAGACTCATCCTAAGGGTCATGAAATAAAGGCACCAATACTAGACGTTTATGTGATGGCTGTCTCCGGGAACTCGGAGGAAGCTAGGCGAACGGTTAATGAAGTTGTGGCGAGGCTGACTAGCGAGTTAAAAGGGCTTGGAGGACATGTTGAAGATAGTTTAACGCGTAATAAAGCTGAATAACCCTCTCCCACCAGCTATTTCCTCCCAAGATATGTTAAAGGGCAAGAGAAGTTGCTGAAGCACTGACTTTGTTGCCTCAATGTATTCGTCTATATTAACGTCTTCTAACTTAGCCAACTGTATTGCCTTCACTCTATCCTTTGTCCTAGTCTTTACGTATAGTACTATATCGCCCTTACCCACCATTAGTCCATACCTGCTT
>JAMOOZ010000285.1 GCA_027064885.1 Desulfurococcales archaeon | reverse complement strand
CCTCTACGTGTGTGCATGTCGCGAAACACTATTGAAGACCTTACTTGTGCAAACGCAGGGGGTTCCAATGCTTAAGGAGGGAAGCATACCCGGAGGACCGTCCGTTGAAATAATACTGACATCAAGTAATCCCCAAGACCTTGTTCTTGTCCTCGATATAATATTGGAAACCACTAAGGGACACGGGCTTCCTTTCACCTTTACTGATTAGAAACATCTGCTAGGAGGTCAGGCATGGGAGTCCACATCATCCTCGCTTCAGATCCTGCTTGGACACATCATCCTCAAGGACTAATGATGTTAGTGGTAATTAAAACGTGAGTTTCATGCACTCCTCCAATTAGTGATGTATGTACTAAGTTAAGTGATACCTAAGAGCGAGACCACATTCCCGACTATGAGTGAGGACATCACTGGTATTAGAAGAATTGCATCAGCCACGCCCATACCCCCTATGATTACTCTCTTTGCCTTGTATATTGCTGTATTCCTTAGATTGATTATGTCTATACCTATTAAAGCGGCTGGGGCTGAAGTTGTGAAAGCCACCATGAATGCTGTATTGGGTTCGACTAACCCAGCATAAACTGCAGAGAGCACTGTAAGTGTCGTAACTATCACTCCGGTAGCTACAGGTACACCTAATCCTTCTCCTCTTATAAAGAGGGTTAATCTATTATATGTGACAATAAGGAATAAGGTAAGCATTAGCCAAGCTCTTAAATTTAGAGTGCCCTGAATCCACATTACAGCTATGCCTAAGGCCGTGAAAAGTAAAGGCACAAAAACACCTGCAGCATTAACCATGATCTTACTCTTGTACGATATGCTGAAGTCTATTTCCTGGTGCAGGAGTTCCCCGTCCACATTAAGCACTATCGGCTTTACCACCCTTTCCTTAACATAACGTTCGCAAATCATTATATTCCTTCCAATTAATGCATAGGCGAGCACTACAGTTAACCCAGCATAGTAAGGAAGCGCTCGGACATCTATGCCTAGCACGGAGTAATAGGAAACGAAGAATAGCGAGAGTAACGCCGACAACGCTACTTCATATGTCGTGCGCACCTCCCCCACCGTAGTTAAGGTTGGGCATCTTACATCATTTTAAGACGTTGCCCATAACAGTTATTTCAGTAGCCATTAACATAACGTTTAGGTGCCTAAGTATGCTTCAAACACTTAGCGCCTT
>JAMOOZ010000284.1 GCA_027064885.1 Desulfurococcales archaeon | reverse complement strand
GGAGGTACCTCGATGAAGTGAGGAGGGAGGTCGCGCCGACGGCTCCGTATCATCACATGCTGAGGGCTGAGGCAAACAGCTCGTCGGGCATAGTGGAGCTCCTCGACATAATAGCGTCTCACACGAGGCCAGAAAACCTAGAGCAATGGATTAGGGAGTGGTTAGTTAATAGGATACTTAATAGCAAGGAGGTGAGGCTAGAGCATGTGAGGATAGGGCAGCGCCCAGTGGTTTTGGGCCCAGGAAAGGCTGAGGAAGCAGCGGTCGGGGACGACGGTATCACGGTGGTTATCAGGAGGAAGATCAGGTCGCAGGGAATTTACGACGGGCTAGGAATGCCAAGGGAGCCGGGGGACACGGTGATCACTAAGGTATGGGAGAAGAGGTGGTACGTGATTCACGAATACTACGGCAGAGACGGCTCACTCAGGGGCATCTACGTTAACATGAACAGCCCGCCTGAGATAATGCCCAGCGGTACGATATCTTACCTAGACCTAGGCATGGACTTAGTCAAGAGGCCGGGAGGGCCGTGCGAGGTCATAGATGTTGAGGAATTCCGGGAAGCATATGGGCCCGGAGGTCTCTCTCCCGACGTGGTGACATGGCTCACGGAATGGCTCTACAGAGCGATCGACGAGGTATGCAGTGAATCAGTCGAGGAGAACAAGAAAGTCATCGACGACGCAGGCTCCACGACCAGATAAGCCCCTAAGATCGGGTAGCTCAATCGGTTCTCTTATCTCGTACAGCGGTATACCACCCAGTACACAACCAATCAGCGTCACAGGATCGACCTTTCTCGCTATGAGCGCTGCTGGTGCTTTCCCGTAATAGCTGAAGCCATATATCCTATAGGATGACACGGTCGACCCTATAGCGGCAGGGTACACGATGATCTTTCCGGCGATACTGCCCAGCCCCCTTATGATACCCTCCTCAGGCACTGCATCCCCGAGGAACGATATGGGTTCATCAGTGACCAGGAGCTCGCCGCACACCTTGTCCTCACTGCCGGAAACACGTCTCAGCCTAGCCACTACCTTATCCATGGGCTCACTCACCCCTTGCCCACCTAAGTATGCGCTCCCTACTAACTAAGTAGGCCCTCACACCCGCTAGCTTAGGCAAGTAGTGAAATGCCTTGCCGGAGTCGGTGACAACACTTTTGATCCCCAGCAACGATAGCTTCGTTAC
>JAMOOZ010000283.1 GCA_027064885.1 Desulfurococcales archaeon | reverse complement strand
GTAATGACGTAAACAAGGTAATAAGTCTACATAAGGCCTACCCTGTGGGACCCTACACCGCCCTATACACGCGTCTCCTTAGATCCCTTAGGTCAGTAACCCTCCTCACTAACCCTCTCCTGAGGAGGACTGAGAGGGCGTGCCTAACGGTTCTTTCCGGCAGTCCCGTTAACGCCAGCAACTCCCTTGTTGAGGCGGGGCCGTACACCTTAAGCATTTTGAGGACGTATTTAGCGCTAGGCGGTAGGTCCTTGACCTCCCCTGAAACCACCCTCACTTTCCTCTCTATAACGTCGCTTAGGCCCTCACCGAGCCTTACGAATATCACGGGTGAAGGTGCCTTAACTACCCTGACCTCCTCCCTCACCTTAACCCGCTCGACGCCGTCGGCGATAACCTCCACGACATACCTGCTCGATATGTTCGTTATGGCTACTTCAGCGTCCTCAGGTATGATAAGGGCCCTCCTCAAGGGGTTCACCGTATTGACAGGGACCACCTCAAGCACTTTCGAGTGAGGCATGACTATGGGGCCGCCGACGGAGAATGCGTACGCGGTGGAGCCAGCCGGGGTCGCGATCAGTACTCCGTCCGCCTTATCCCTCCATACGAACTCCTTATTCACGAATAGGTCGTACTCCATCACTGAAGCGCTTCTTGAGGGAAAGACCGCCACTTCGTTAAGAGCCCTCGCCACGGCTTCCCCGTTCACGACCGCCTCAATCCTCGTGTAGGGTCTGAGCACGTACTCCCCACGCGCTAACCTCTCCGCCACGTCCTTAAGGCCTTCCCAGTCGGTTGAGGCGAAGAACGTTGAGTACCCTGGGGGCGATACGGGTAGTATTGGGAGGGCCTCCGCCACCGCTTGATGAGTTGCTTTGAGGACGTCGCTGTCCGTGCCCACGATCATTAACACGTCAACGCCTTCTAAGTCCTCGGGCTTTACCGAGCTTAGGGGCATTGCTAATACCTTAGCCCGGATCCCGGCCTCCGCCAGTAGCTTAGCTATTGCCGCTATCCTCGAACCCAGGCCCTTACCTACCGACACGGCCACGCGTTTTACCGGCATTATTTGCATTTTAACCATGGTTAAATGCAATTATTGCATAAATAGCTTGCCTTAAAGCCACCCGCACCTAATCATTGGTTGGGTGCCGCCAGTGGGTGTGGGGAGGAAGCTACCGTACCTTGTGTGGTCCTTAC
>JAMOOZ010000282.1 GCA_027064885.1 Desulfurococcales archaeon | reverse complement strand
TGGAGGAGGCGGCGTTCCGCGGGGAAGAGGCGCTCAGGGAGGCCGGTGTGCCTGAGGAGTGGATCCAGCCCCTCCTAGAACAGGTGAGGAAGAACATCAGGCCTAAGAAGGTGAGGATAAGAGGGATAATCACCCTCACGTCCACGGCACCTGATGGAGTCGATAGGATAAGAGACGCCCTAACCAAGCCCTTCGAGAAACTGAAGCTGGACGGCACAGAGCTCAGGGTGTACACCGTGGGCACACCACGTTACAGGGTCGAGGTGACGGCGTCGGACTATAAGACAGCGGAGAAGATAATGAAGGAATATCTTAAGGGGGTTGAGTCACTCGCGAAGAAACTCGGGCTGGTTTACAGCTTCGAGAGGGAGCGCCAGAGATGAGGTTCCTCATACGGAGATGCCCTAGGTGCGGCAGATACACACTTAAGGACACGTGCCCCGTCTGCGGGGCACCAACCCGTGTCGCGCACCCACCGAGGTTTTCTCCTTTGGATAAGTACGTGAAGTACAGGGTACTCATGAAGAAGCTTAGCAAGGAACGTCCTTAAGTCCCATAGCGTACGCTATCAGGTTCGTTAATAGGTGGAGGAACAGGGAGGCCACTACGCCGAAGGCAAGCACCCTAGCACTTAGCTCGACCCCGACAGGCATGTATACACCGCTTAGGTAAATGAGCGCGTGCGCAACCAGCAGGAAGGATAACTGATCACAGGGTATGAAACACTCACCCGACCCTAGCGAGAGCCTTCGCTTTATGAATGAGTTGAGGAGGTCGCCGCACATCGCCCCAATAGCCGAGACAAATCCATACATAATCCACCATGGATTCCCCTCAAGGTAAACGAATACCGTTGATGCAAGCACCGATATTATTATGGCGGCAGCTATGCCCTCCCACGACTTATTCCTGCCGAATACGTCGCGGCCGTCCCACGCCTTCTTACCGAAGTCAACCCTGTGCCTGCCGACCCTGTCGATTAGGGGTTTAGCCATGACCGGCGCCGCGTTCGCTATCATCGCCAACGCGTAGGCCCTCGTCGTCTCCACTATCGCAGTGATCAAAGGCGATACCTCCATAACTCATCACCGCCTTATAGCACTGATCGATTTGTGAGGGGTGGGTCAAAAATAAAAGAACTCTCTCACCTGATGGCAGTCGCCGTATCTCGATCTCTGAAGAAATAAATGGTCTTATTCCCCAGTAA
>JAMOOZ010000281.1 GCA_027064885.1 Desulfurococcales archaeon | reverse complement strand
TGCCGCATTAGTTCTTGCCGCTGCCGTGATTAGGCACGTTACCGGCGGGCCGAAGCAGGAACCTAGTGAAGGTCTTGAAGGCTTGAGGGCTTCGAGCTTTAGTGAGGCTGTGCACGTGTTAGGTAGGGTTAAGGGTATTCGGGAGCTCTACGTCTCTCTATTCCTAATATATATTGTATTCACTGCAGCTACGGCTACCCTAGCGCCCGTGCTTTGCGAGGAGCTTGAAGGATGGTCACCGAGCATGCTGTGGTCCGGTATGCCCGTACCCACGAGTATCGAGCGGTTAACGTACGTTGTTGAGGTACTATTCAATATCGGGGCCATGCTCGGGGCCCTAGCCTTCGTCCCTCTATCTAAGCTCATGGATTACAGGAAGATACCCCTGGTCGGTGAGGTGCTGTTCATTACGTGCCTGATCCTTGGGGTGCACCTAGCCACAAGCCCCGCGGGCTTCGCCCTAGCTTCACTTTCTGGCTTTGGCTTCGGCGCCTTCATAGTCTTCACGGTCCTATACCCGTCCCTAGCGGCTGAGCCACCGAACCCCGGAGTGGTTTACGGGTTCTACACACTTTCCTACAGCCTAGCATACGTCGCTGGCCCGTTCCTCGCCTTCGGCCTGCACGCTATTCTGCACTCCTTTAAATTAGTATACATTGCTCTCGTAATCCTTGTCATCGCCTCAGTATTTACAGGAAAGAGGATCCTTGAGTAAATGTAAAGCAGTGAAGTCCTTCAACTAAATACTATAATTACGGCGTAAGCAGTCGTTGCGATCCATACTACAGTCAATAATGCAGGGATAAATACTCTTTAAGTACGTGACTACCTAAGTATGGGGAGAGTCCTGGAGGTTACCTTCCCTACGCTAAGTAGGGGTGTGGACAGAGCGACACTTAAGGAACTGTATGAGGAGTACCTCCCCTTAATAGAGGATGCCATCAAGTCATGGCGCATGATCTACCATAAAGAGAAAAATTCGCGAAGAAATAATAAAGAAAGCATAGGCAATAGGCTGGGGAAGGAGTATATCTACGGAACCGTAAGACCTTTCTTTGAAAGGCTAAGCCCCGATGATAGTCGCTACATAAGGACGCACAGGATGATAGTTTTCGGGATGATGGAGCACAGTCCCTCACTCAAGGCCGTAGTGCTTAAGGCTTCAGGAAAGAAGCTTGCGAAACTATTGCTTAGGGAAGGTATTGTCAGGT
>JAMOOZ010000280.1 GCA_027064885.1 Desulfurococcales archaeon | reverse complement strand
TGCTCTCCCTCCGCAGGACTCGACCTCTCTCTTAATTGATATTAGCTTGTTCAAGACTTCCGGATTCTCTATTTCGACAGCTATAAACACCCTCACCAGCGACCACCACGCGCCTGGGCCCTTCGCCGTTAAATCCTTAAAACCCCGTAATAACCCCGAATCGGGGGGCCGTCGTCTAGCTTGGCTAGGATGCCAGCCTGGGGAGGTCTCCCCAGCTCCGGGGTACCCGGAGCGCTGGTGGTCCCGGGTTCAAATCCCGGCGGCCCCACCAAATCTAACCTTCCAGTAAGTTCCTTAGGGCACCTGAACTGCGCAGGATCTCGAAAGCCTTCTCAACGGCCTCATCTAGGTTATCAGCGGCTACGTTAACCGTGATGGACGTTCCTCTAACCTTTAGCCTGAACCTATGTTGGCCAGCATAGTAGTACTCCTCGACGAGCTCGAACTCAACCTTCTTGCTGGGCTTCTGCTCCTTCATCTGAGTCCTCAAAGAGATGACTCGAGCACATAATTAAGTGATATTTTTGTTCTATCTTGCCGAATTTTCTTTAACTTCATTCTGAGAGTTATTCATAGGTGAACATATGAGAGAGAACCTCGTATTTTACTACACCGACAAGTACACTCACGAGAACATCCCTAAGATAGTGGTCGAGCCACCTGGGCCGAAGGCTAGGGAGGTCCTCAGCAGAGATAGCGAGTACTTAATGCAGTCGTTCGTGAGATGGTATCCTTTAGTGGCTAAACGTGCCTACGGTGTAGCTGTGGAGGATGTTGACGGGAATGTATACATTGATTACAACTCCGGCCTAGCCGTTATGAACGTTGGTCACTCCCACCCTCTTGTTGTGGAGAAAGTCCGGAATCAGGTAGAGAAGCTTATCCATTACTCGCTGACCGATTTCTATTACGAGGAGGCCGTTAGGTACAGCGAGAAAATCCTGACAAAGGTTCCAGTACCGGGTAAAGGACGGGTATTCTTTACCAACAGCGGTACGGAGAGCATCGAGGGATCTATAAAGATAACCAGGGGATACCACAAGGGCTCCCGCCCCTACATAATAGCCTTCTACGGTGCCTTCCACGGCAGAACGACAGGCTCTATGGCCCTCTCCGCAAGCAAGCCCATCCACCGTAAAGGGTTCCAGCCACTCATGAGTGGCGTCATCCACGTACCCTACCCCTACCCCTACAGGTGCCCCTTCGCTGTCG
>JAMOOZ010000279.1 GCA_027064885.1 Desulfurococcales archaeon | reverse complement strand
CGGACAAGTGCTCACAGATAGGTAGCAAGTACGACGTGCTTGTAGTGAATAAAGACGCCACCGACATATCGCTGTACACGAGCGACATTAGCTTGAGTGACCTAGACGCCATACTTGCCTTAACAGACAGGGACGAGGTTAACATACTGACGCTGACGATCGCCAAACTCTATAGGGTTCCGTTTAGGATAGCTAGGGTGAAGAGCCCTAAGGTAGCTGAATTAATAACCGACCTCAACCTTGGCATACCGATCACGATGCCCAGCGTCTTCGCCGACGTTGTCAGCGGATATCTCGAATCAGTTAATGAGCCGAAGGTCCTGGGCAGGTTCGGAGAGTTTATTCTGTACAGAATAACAGTAAACGAGACTGATAGGGCTGTGAATAAAAAAATAAATGAATTGGGCCTCCCAGAGGCCGTTAGGGTTATATTGATGTTCGACGGCTCATCACTCTACTTCCCTAACGGAGAGGAAAGATTAATGCCCGGCCACCAATTAATCGTGATATCCCCGGAAGGCTTCGACGTAGTTAAGGCAATCAAGGGGTGAAATAATGAACACTACCGCACTCCTAGATAACGAGGCTGCGGGAACGCTCTCGGGAATTCTCTCACAGATAAATATACAAACCATTATCTCCATAGCACTATTCATCGCCATAGCAATACTCATTAGATACGTCCTCGTTTGGTTCATTACCACACTCATGAGAAGGGGCCTTATCTCTGTGGGCACTAAGATGATCATGTCGAGAATTATAGACATAATAGTGATTGTGACAGTCTCTATTATACTCATCCACATAATAACGGCTTCTTTGGCACCCTACGTTATCATGACGGTCTTAGGTCTGCTAGTGTTAATCATGTTCTACTATGAGATAAGGGAGTTCACTGCGTTCATAACGATACAGATGCAGCGTTATGCCAGGGGAACCTGGATAGAGGTCTATCTTCCAGGGCACACATCCCCTGTTACTGGCAGGTTAGTTGACGTTCAGCCGTTCAACTCAATACTAGAGGATGTTTATGGAAACAAGATTTACATGGCTAATTCCGTCTTAGTTAACTCGCTCATCAAGGAGTACAATCCCAGTGTGATACTTCAGCTAACGGTGAACACGTCGACACCCTCAGGCGAGCAGTTAAGGCTCTCGGCGATGTTTGACACCATAAGGGAGTCGGTTGAGAACTCTCCGTTCAGGTTTGATGAG
>JAMOOZ010000278.1 GCA_027064885.1 Desulfurococcales archaeon | reverse complement strand
GGGAGCCTAGCATAGGCGAGCGTGAAAAGAACCGTGGCAGAGGCCAATACAGCCAGCTGCAAAGCAGCCGTGGCCGCAGCTGCCCCGTAATCAAAGAGCATCCTGTAGAAATAGTATATATAGACCTCGAGGGTAGAGTAAGCCGGTCCGCCAAGGGTCAAGGGTATGGCGAAGCTTGTGAAACAGTAAATGAATGTGAGGGCGTATGAGGCTATCAGCGCTGGCGAAGCATAAGGTATGATGACCCTCTTAATGACGGGGCGGAGCTTCCCTCCGGAATATATTCTCACAGCATCCACCAACTCACCCGGGACAGCGACCAGGGTCGAGTACACGAGGTTCATAGCCAGCGGTATGTTGTAGAATACATGTGCCGCTACGATTCCCCCAAAGCCCTCTCCCAGTGCCCTAAGCGAAGGTATGGCCGAGGAGAAGATGCCGCCCCTCCCATACAGGGCGGTGAAGCCTGACACAACTATCATTGGCGGGGCCATAAATGAGAGGAGAGCAAGGGCCCTTATGATGGACGCTACCTTACTAGAGATCGTAGTCAGTGCGATGGCGGCGGCCCCACCGATCAGTGTGGCTAGTGCAGAGCTAATACTCGCTTGGGTTAAGCTGAATATGAATGCCCTCCTAACGAAGTCCTGCGAAATTACCTTACTTATCTCGGTTACTGAGAGGCCCGGCGCAAGGCCAGAAATTGCTGGTGCGTAGATGAGGGCAATTATGAGTAAAAAAGCTGCCACGGAGCCAGCGTCAGCGGCACGTACACGCACAACCCCCTCACCCGCTCACGGCGCTGAGCCACTCATTTATCCAGTTATCCAGATTCGCCGCTATCTCTTCTTGGGTCAGCCTATTATTCACTAGCTCCACGTCGAGTGGGTTGATGGCGTATTTGTACGCCTCCGGAAGCTCGACGTTCTTGTTCGCTGGGTACATCCAGTTATTCAGTGGTATCTCCTCCTGCACCTCCTTGCTAAGGAACCACTCAACAAACTTCTCTGCCGCTTTCCTATGCGGTGCGCCCTTAACTATCCCTATCCCTTCTATCTGTAGCCACGCAAGCGGCTTGCCGTTATGCGTGGCTAGCGCCGCGCCGTACCTGGTTGAGTTATTGAAGAGGTATGAGTAAGCGGGGTCTGTGCCGTAGCTTACCACTATGTGATATTGCTCGTTGAGGAAGAGGTCGTAGGCATCGCCCCAGGACTTTAC
>JAMOOZ010000277.1 GCA_027064885.1 Desulfurococcales archaeon | reverse complement strand
AGTACCTCAGGCTCCCATAGGAACTGAAGGATCTTCAGATCCTCAAAACCCTTAATCTTAAGAGCTTCCATGACCTCAGGTGCCTTAGGGCCTTGAATGGCTATGAGAACGCTGTCGTATGTCACGTTCTGTATGTCAATGTCAGAGGGCGTGTACCCGAGCTTCTCCCTCCACTTAAGCATCCACTCTAGGTCTGACTCCACGTTAGGGGCGTTCACGACGGCCAGCCACAGGTCGTCCTTGACCCTGTAGAGCATGTTATCATCTATTATGCCTCCGTCCTCGTTGAGAAGGAGGACAGGCCCGCTCATGCTGTTCTCCTTGACCTTACTGAGGTCCTTAGTGACTAGCTTCTGCAGGAACTCGAATACCTTAGGCCCCCTGAGCACGTACCTCCCCATGTGGGACACGTCGAAGACCGTGACAGCGTTCCTCGTGGCTAGGTGCTCCTCGATCGGGTTACCGTAGTCGAGGCTCGTGATCCATCCAGCGAACTCGCCTGGGTTACCCCCGATCTTTTTCTGGGTCTCGAGTAGCGGTACTTCCCTTACCAAGTTTACTGCACCAACCTACTCTTGACTGTACACGAAATTATGCGTACCTCTGAAAACCTTTACTAGGTACGTGTAAACATGTGGGGAGATCGTGGGCTTCGGTACTGTCCCAGTATCTAGTGTGGGATTAACATAATACGAAAATTAACGGATGTGGTACTTCATTGGTGTCTGTGGGTGCCACATCCGTGGATCCCGAACTCCTCACCAGAGATTAAGAAACGTATGATGGAGTTCTTGGGAATAAGTGACATAATGGAGTTATGGAACGATGTTCCGAGTAACCTCATACTCCGTGAGCCTCTAGCGGTGGGCAGGGGCAGGGTGCTCTCGGAGTATGAGGTCGTTAGGGAGATGCGTAAACTCGCATCGAGAAACAGTGTCTTCAGGGAGCCGCCCCCATTCATAGGTGGCGGGATTTGCTATCACTACGTTCCGTCCCTTGTTAAGGCTCTCGCTTCTAGGGCCGAGTTCTACACGGCGTATACGCCGTACCAGGCCGAGATAGCTCAAGGGCTTCTCCAGGCGATATTCGAGTACCAGTCACTCATGGCCGAACTCTACGGTGTGGATATAGTTAATGCGTCGATGTACAACGGTTCCACAGCGGCGGCCGAGGCCGTGCGCATGGCTGTCAGGGTGAAGCGGAAGAGGAACAGGGTGCTG
>JAMOOZ010000276.1 GCA_027064885.1 Desulfurococcales archaeon | reverse complement strand
GCCGGTAATTCTTCGACCAGTATCTCCTCAGCAGTGATCCCCGCCCTAGCGACCGGTGCTACACGCTGGACTAGTACCTGTGCCATCATCTTCTCACGGGAGACATAGGATATCCTCTCCTCTGCCTTCACCGGTATCGGTAGTGGCACCTTTACTACTACTGGTACCCTGCCTGGCTTAGCTCCCTCTAGATATGCCCTCACAACGTCTTCGAGCGTAACTACTCCTACTACGCGTCCATCCTTATCGATGACCGGGACTAGTGTAAGTTCTAGGCGTAGCATTGTTTCAGCCACGACGTCTATAGGTGTGTCCAGGGTTGCCACCATTACTCCACGGGTCATTATCCTCCAGACCTTTGCGGGAGAAGTGATGTGTTGTTCGCTTTCACGGTGGAAGAGCCACCGGCCCTTCTCGATGAAGTTCCTATGAGTAACAATGCCCTGCGGGATCGGCTCCTCCTTGCTCCGGACGACTACTACGCCGGGAAGCCCCTGATAGACTAGGCGGCTCCATACACGGTTAACCCTCTCATCCCTAGTGACGATGATCTTGTCTAGATCCTTAGTGGTCATGACCTCTGAGACTGTGGAGGCTATTGGCTTGTAGCCGGCCTTGACGAGGTAGTTGAGTATATCGGTGTGGGTTACTACTCCGTGTAGCTTCATCTCCTCGATACTGTTAACAACTGGTGCACCAATCGTCTTGAACTCCTTTAGCTTCTCATACACCTCCCCAATCGTCATGTCCTGCGTTATAACCGGGTGTTCTCGGAGCGCATCCCTAACCCTTATCCTTGTATGATGACTAGTCGGCAGTACTAGCTCGACGGGTGTAAGGTATCCTAGGACCTTCTCCTCGATAATACTCTTAACAACCGGTATAATCGTCTCACCAGTCCTCCGGGCACGAGCACGTACAACTGTTAACGGTAGATCAAGCTCCCTTATAATTAGCCTCGGCTTCCTCGCAATCTCCCATATACGCATACATAACCACCCCACCAATGCAGGGCGAATTCTCATTTTCTTAAGAAAAACAAGCCATAAAATACTATACTGTACACTTCTAATAAACATGTGGATCAATATACCCGTAAAATATAAGAGCCGAACACTGTTTTAAATACAATAGCCGGAGGAGACGAGCCGCCGTAGTATAGCCCGGCCAAGTATGCGGGCCTTTCGAGCACAGATCCGCCGCATATAGCGGATGGGCGAGG
>JAMOOZ010000275.1 GCA_027064885.1 Desulfurococcales archaeon | reverse complement strand
TTCCCTAGTGTATGGGACAACGTTCCATTTATCGCCAGCGGCTGTGAGGATCTCCTCCCTACACCTAGCGAGCTGGATAACACCTCTTAAGCCCTCGGCCTTCCTAGCCACTAACACGGCATCAACCACACCCTCCTCCAGAAGGTACGCGAGGAACGCCGTTACGGCCCCGCCACTACCTGCTCTTCTTCTCCTTATTTCTTCGTCCTTAGCCCACGCAAGGTAGACCCTGATGAAGTCCCCGAGGGGATCTTTTGGCACGACCACGTACTCCATGTCAACGCGCATGCGTTATCACCTGAGAGAACCTACTTACATTAACTGTGTGTAGGTACATAAGGTTAGGTTTAGTCACGTGCCACCACCTCTGTTGCCTGGCCTGAAAGTACTTTCGGCTTGACGGGGAACCTCTTAATCAAGAGTTGTGAGGCCCTAGGACATCGCACGTAGCACGTCCCGCACCTAATGCATTTCTCGGGGATTAGGTCAGGGTGCCTCTCGATCATTTGAAGGGCATGAGTTGGGCAGGAAAGAACGCATGCACCACAACCAACGCATAGGCCTGTGAGCACGACGTCATCCATTAGGTCATAGCCGCTGAACTTACGCATCTTGGCGGCCGACGCAAACACGTTAAGGAAGTACCCCTTGCCGCTAAGTAGGTTTTCCAGTAGCGTCTTGATCGCTACTGGCGCGGGCGGGCATCCAGGCACTACATAATCTACCTCAATGACTGCACCGATCGGCTGCCACACCCTATGCTCGGGTTTAGGCTCCTGCCCTCCACGCGCAAACAGGGTTACGCCGCCGACGGCAGCGCATGAGCCTAGAGCGATAACTATGTTCGCTACTTCCCTAACCTTCCTTAATTTACTGACTTCTCCCTCATCATCCAAGCATATGGAGCCTGTAACTAGCGCAACATCATAGCGTTCCGTTAGGCTTACTTCATCCATCAGGTACTTGCTATGTATTTCGAAGTTACTGCGGAGTAACGGTAGCGTCCTCAGCACCAGGCTAGCACATCCCTCGCACCCACCTACGTCGATATGAAGAACCTTGACTTTCCTTTCACTCAAACCCTCTCACCCCAACCCAATTACGTGGGTGGTACATGGAACGCATGGGTCGAAAACCCTTGGTACGGCATCAACTACCTCTTCTGGAATGCCTGTTGCTGCCTCCTCTATCAGCGGTATGAGGAATTCTGTAGGTACTATTAT
>JAMOOZ010000274.1 GCA_027064885.1 Desulfurococcales archaeon | reverse complement strand
AATTTGCTACAATAACCTTGTTTGATCCATTAATTACGTAAGCGGCAACGTTACCTACACCCTCAGCAAGACTCGATGGTGGCTGAACTCCTCTCACAGCTGAAAGCAATATCGTACCAAAGGCCACGACAATCATTGTTAGTATGAGTTCCGTATAGAGATTCTGAATACCTTTCCTCAAGCATTAACCCCATCAAGTAAGGAGGTAATTAAATTGTTCTTACCTTTTGGGCTCCTGGGCTTTATTCCTTTTATGGTAAGGGCAGAAGGAATTAATCACGCACTTACGACACAGAGGGTTCCTGGCTTTACAGATTTCACGACCATGTATAATTATCGCTAAGTGCGCGGCCAGAAGAAACTTCGGATCCCTCGGAAGAAGTTGCAGTACCCTCTCCTGAAGTTTCTCGTAGGGTTCATTCCTACGCCCTATACCCATCCTCTCTAGGAACCTCCTTATGTGCGTGTCCATTGGGAATGTAGGATAACCCCTTACAAACAATAGGAAAACATCTGCGGTCTTAGGCCCGACACCCTCGATCCTCAATAACCTCTCCCTTAGCCTCACGGGATCCTCTACCATTAACGCGTCGGGATCGCCTCCGAACTCCCTCAGTATGTTGATTATCGTTCTACTTTTCTGACGTTGCATCCCCGACGGCTTAATTATTTCTTCAAGTTCCTCGGCAGACAGCTCCTTTAACTTATTAGGGTCTAGGTAATTGCCTATCCTCTCCTTAAGCCTCTGAAGTGCTATGCCAGCATTCTTGTCGGAAGTATTCTGAGATAGGACAATGGATACTAGGATACCGATAGGGTGGACGACCCTGTCCCTAACGAGCTTATATGAGGGGAAGTCATCTAAGCGTATGTTGGGGTAATATATCTTAACAAGAGTCTTTACGGCCCTTAGAAACTTCTCTTTCTTAGTGGCGGTACTCTCATTGTTGTGGGAAGCACTGTCCTTCAAGAGTGCAACCACTACCCATAGTAGCTGAGTCAGGGGATAAAACTATCGGTGCTTCGGTGTTGTCGGGTTTGGGTGCTACTTTTTATTTGCAGGTCTTTGTAGGTTCCTTCTTGCTTTTATGGCTATGAGGTATGCGGATGCTGTATGTTTATCTAAGCCATACCTTTTTGCAACGTATTCATGGTTTTCTGAGCGGGTAGTTCCCTTAGGATTAATTGTCATTACTTCTAGACCGTAAAGTGGCGCTTTCCATATTAT
>JAMOOZ010000273.1 GCA_027064885.1 Desulfurococcales archaeon | reverse complement strand
CATACTGAACCACCTAAGGAAGAAGGGAGACATGAACGTAGACTACGCAGTCTTCAGAGGGCCTTACGGCATGGTTGAGGTCAGGAAGAAATCCAGTATATGGTTAACGCTGGCATTAGGCCTAGCTGTACTCGCCATAATCGGCTCCTTAGGCATGATAGGTTTCGGGGCAATGAACATGCAGACAGGAGGCACTCAAATGCTCTCCTTAGGCGTGGCTGGCCTGATATCGTCGTTGATTTACGTAGCAGTCCTAAACTTCCTAAGGACGAAGTTAGATATGCCTGTGGATAGGGCAGTAATAGTCGCGGCGACAGGCCAGTACCTAGAGTTAAGGAAGAGTAAGTCAACACTAGTAACCGTAGGATTAGCAATAACGATACTAGCTGCGTTAGGTGCTTTCGGCATAGGCGCCCTAGCCCTTACGGGAGGGTTAGCCGGGTTAAGCACAGTAGCAACCACAAGCTACCTTGCCGCGGCACCCTACGGCACGGCACAGGCAGGGCCAGCCCTCGGCGGGGGAATGATATTCCTAGGTATAATGTTACTTATAAGCGCGGCGGTTCTGAACTTCCTAAGAGTGAGAGTAGACGTGGTACCTATTCAGGGATATGTAGCGCAGCCCCAACCAGCCCAGCCCTACGGGTACCAGCAACCGAGATACTAAAGTAAATGCCGTGATCCTTCAACGCTTCCATTTTTAAACACAAGGTAATTCTACCTTAATTAAGTGCGAACCAATGAGGTTATGTCCTCAGGGTAAAACTACTTCATCCCTGATATCTCCATAATTATGGTGAGGACATGGGGGGGACAACGATACTCGTGACAGGCCTGCTACCGCATGATTCAGGGAAGACTACGTTCACCTTAATGTTATCTAGGGCGTTACGCGACGAGGGTTTGAAAGTAACTGCCATGAAGCCCATAGCCGCTCACAGCGCGTGGTACCAGCCATGGTCGCTAGCGGAATCCATGAAGCTCGGCGTGCTGGTGGGTGGCGATGTCGTTAAGTACCTTAGGGAGGGCCTGATAAGTAACCCGGACATCCAGAACCCTGTGGACATCCTAACCGCTCCACCTGACCCAACGACCTTCCCTTCAGCATCAGCTTACCTGAACGTCGTCGAGAGCCTGCAGAATCAGGTAGTGATGGCTAGGCTTTCAATTCATGGCAGGACATACTACGTCGTCCCTGAGGTAATAGAAAGGTTACCGAGAACCCTCAAGACCTCCCTGAAGCCTTTACTCAGCATAATGCGCCCATCAACTAAGGTGGGTTCAAAGTGGTTAATTACTAAGTTAATGTCGCCGGAGGTAGGTACGTACGTGCTAGCGGCCGCGATGAGGTTAAGGGATAGCTCAGATGTGCTGATTGTTGAGTCCTTCAACAACGCACTAATTCCGGTGGTAGGCCTTGAAAACCTGGTTAAAGTCGTCATAGTGGTTGCGCCAGGTAAGGCAATGGTGTTCAACGGCAGTAAACTAAGGGCGTACCTCTCAGGGACACCACGTTACCTTTGGGAAGTTACGTCGAACTTTGTGAACGTTGCTAGACCAGACGATATTATAGACATACCGTTAGCCCCCGCGCACAGCAGGGAGATCCCGTCCCTTAACTTAGGTAAGCTACTTAAGAGGTTAACAGGTATCCGAGACTAACAAACCATCAATTTAACTAACTTTGCCAATGTATGTACATTGTAGCGATCTCGTGACTGTGAACATCTCCGGGTAATCGGTTAATTCAGGTCTTCAAAAGTTCAATAATTCTTTGAAGCACCTGAAATTAATTTTTATTTGTTAAATTATTAAGATAGTTTAACTAATATATTCCTGTTACTAATGCCTGTAGCAAAACTTATTTTACTTGCTTCCATCAATGTCTTGAGGTGTTTAAATGGGTTTCCTGGCAGGGGTAGCAATAATAATAGCTCTAATAATCTATGCAGTATTCTACTTTACGCATGGTAAGTACCTAGAGAAAAAGGTAGTTAAGGCGGATGCCAAGAGGGAGACACCAGCGCATAAGCTCTATGATGGTGTAGACTATGTGCCAGCCAATAAGGTAGTACTGTATGGACACCACTTCGCCAGCATTGCTGGCGCGGGACCCATTGTGGGCCCTGCCGTCGCTTTGGGTTGGGGCTGGCTTCCTTGCCTCCTCTGGATCTGGTTCGGTAATGTCTTCATTGGTGTAGTGCACGACTACCTAGCATTAATGGTTTCAGTGAGGTATGACGGCAGGAGCATTGGCTGGATATCCGGCAGGCTGATGGGCAGGAAGTCCTTCTACGTTTTCAATGCCTACATATGGTTTGCTCTGCTACTAGTGGTTGCTGCTTTCACCGCTGTAGTCTCATCACTCTTCTCGGGAGTCCCGGCAGCTGGCTTCGCTTCCCTAGTGTTCATCGGCATAGCCCTTATTATCGGCCCCATAATGTACAGGGTTCGACACGGCTTTGCTATAGGAACGGTGGTTGGTGTTATCCTGATCTTCCTGACGCTCTGGTACGCAACTATTAACGCTGGCTACTTCAAGAGCATAGGGTTCTTAACCGACGCGCATAACTGGATGATAATATTGCTGGTCTACATCATAATAGCGGCATCCCTGCCGGTGTGGGTACTGCTACAGCCCAGAGATTATCTGAACGCCTACATACTGTGGGCAAGCCTAGCCATCGGCGGCGGCGCCCTGATTTGGTTGGCGATCCAAGGTCAAGGCGTAATGAGTATACCATCATTCACTTCATTCTCCGCTAATGTAGTAGGGGGTAAGCCATCACCATTCTGGCCTACCGTCCCACTAGTGATTGCATGTGGTGCGCTGTCAGGATTTCACTCACTAGTAGGTTCCGGCACTAGCTCCAAGCAGCTGGATAAGGAGATTCACGGCCTCATGGTGGGTTACGGAGGCATGCTTACGGAGGGCTTCCTCTCAACGATGGTTGTCGGTAGCATGAGTGCGTATTTAGCTGAGGCACTACTTGACCCTGCCGTGAGTGCCGTTGCCTTGAAGAAGGCGGGGGCTATAATAGGCAAAGCGATGGGGGCTGCGTCAGTGGATGCTAACGTTTACGGAGCCTTCGTGCAGAAATTAGTAAGTGACCCGTCATTCATGGGTACGTGGTACGCTCCATTCATGAGCAAGGCTAAGTGGCTCGCCATACCTTACAGTTATGCCTACGCCACGAATCATGCCTTCGGATTACCGGTAACGGCTATGGCTATATTCGCTACCCTGTGGGTAACCGCGTTCGCATTAACGTCGCTCGATACCGCCACAAGGCTTGGTAGGTACGCGTGGCAGGAGCTGATGGAGCCCTTAAGGAGCAGGTCGGAGAGCGCGTACAAGGTGTTATCAAATAAGTGGTTAGCGGCACTAATACTGGCGTGCTTAGGCGTAGCATTAGCGTGGGGCGGTGGTTTCCTAGTTATATGGCCGGCTTTCGCGGGAATGAACCAGCTGTTAGCCAGCTTAGCTCTAATGACCATTTCAGTATGGGTAGCTAAGGTGCAGAAAGCAGGTGGCTTAGGTAAGGGATTAACGGTAGCTCCAGCAATCTTCCTGTGGGTCACCGTAACTATAGCGTTAATATGGTACGACGTTGTAGTGGTTCCGCCAACGATAGTTACGGATCCGTTCAAGGGCGTAGTAATTGGCGTAGTAACGGCCATAGGCGTCATACTGAACCTATACCTATTCGCCCAGTGGATAATAGCGTTGAAAAGGAAGGAGATACCGGAGGCTTGAGACACGGGTTCAACCAGGTTAAGTTATTTTTTAATCACCGCCTTCCCTCCCAAATAAAACGCATTGCAGCGCCACACGTTTAATCTTAAACGCGGTATAATCATGTATAAGTAATGGTGGTGTACCGTGCCTGAACCTAGTGAGGAACTGAGGAAGCGTGTGGCTAACGTAATTAAAGTTGTTTCCGAGATCTTCAAAGCGAGGGGGACAGAATACCTTGAGCTTGAGCTGAGGGAGTTAGAGAATATATTCGCGTTGATCGTGATGGGGTCGTTCATAGGGCTACCGTCACCGCCAACCACCGTGTCCCTGCGGCTCCTCCCTCACATGGGGCGTGAGCTATTGATAATGAGTTCAGTGTCAAGAAGACTGGATGACATGCTAGGCGAGATGGCAGGGATGTTCGACATAACGTGACCTTCGAGGCGATGAAGCGTGACCCAGGGATTCAGGAGACCTTCATTCCCGATGTACTTCTTCATGGGTAAGGGCGGAGTAGGTAAAACAACGACCTCGGCCGCATTCGCTCTATACTTAGCTAGGCTAGGAAAGAGGGTGTTAATAGTTTCACTTGACCCCGCGCACAACCTAGGTGACGTGCTAGATGTTGAGCTGGGTGAGGAGCACACCAAGGTTGCTGAGAACTTATGGGCATCGGAAATAGACTTCGATAAGATGGTTAGGGACTACATGAAGTCCCTCGCGGATAAAGTTAAGGACATCTACGGCTACTTAAAGATCTTTAACCTAGAAGGATATGTTGACACCCTGAGGTACTCGCCAGGAGTTGAGGAACACGCCACACTAGAGAAAATTAAGGAAATCATAACCATGAATCAAAGGAAGTGGGGATATGAGGTAGTGATTTTCGACACGCCCCCAACAGGGTTAACGGTTCGTATTATGGCGTTACCGACGATTACTCTGGTGTGGCTTGATAAGCTGATGGAGTTAAGGCTAGCCATACTCGGGAGGAGGAAAATGCTGGAGCACTTCACAGGGCAGAAACCAAAGGTCGTCGTGAGCGGTAAGGAAGTTGAGGTGGCGACAGAGCCTGAGGAAGACCCAGTCTACAGGGAGTTAAAGGCTATGAAGGAGGAAGTAATGTGGCTTAAGGGGGTACTGACGGATCCCTCCCTAACATCAGTAATAATGGTTGTCAACCCCGAGGTCCTTTCTGTTCTTGAGGCTGAGCGTGCATGCTCATTCCTACGGAAGGTAGGTATACCGGTAAAGCATGTGATTGTGAATAAAGCCTTGCGCCTGAGATCCATACCAGAGGAGCTCAGGGAGAAACTTAGGGAGCAGGATGAGGCGCTCAAGCTTGTTGAGGAGAAGTTCCTGGGTATCAGTAAGCATGAGATACCCTACTTGCCGTGGGAGCCTAGG
>JAMOOZ010000272.1 GCA_027064885.1 Desulfurococcales archaeon | reverse complement strand
CCTAGGGGCTCGGATAAGCTCCTACGCGTAGCTGAGTACCTTAAGGACATGCTTGGAGGTTTGTAGGTGAATGACGGATATCTTCGCTGACATCATCATAATATCAATAGTGCTTGCAGGTCTAGCCGTGGTGCAGTTCTTTAAGGGTAGGAAAGTAAACCTTAATCTAATGTATTTCTCAATGAGGAAGGCTGAGGAAGCCCTCCACCCCATAGACAAGAACTACACATTAGTCGGGATATACACTGGGTACTCAGCAAAGTACATTCTGAAAGGAGTGGTGGAGGAAGTAGAGCTAGCGGTGCTTCTAATGCCTAGGCAGGCACTCCTATACTACCCAATAGCGCTGATAACGTCGCGCTTCGACCGCTTCTACCTCCGCCTAGCATATAGGGGTAGGGTACGTGCGGAGGCACACGTAATTAAGTCAGGCTATTACAGGCTAGGGCTTAAGAGGACGATAAAGGGTTACGAACGCATGGGTAAGGAGGAAGTGGAGATCAACGGCACTAAGTACCACGTACTCTACACGTCGAAGGATGCTGCCCTAAAGCTCGTTGAGTGGGTTAGGAGGCAGGACAAGCCCGCACTAATAAATCACGTCGCCCTAGTACCGGCGAACAACTCGCTCTACCTAGCAGCTAAGCTTAACGTCGACCACTATAAAGGGTTAGTGGAGTCAGCCTACTACCTAGCGAGGTCACTGACGGATAAATTCGTTGAGACTTAAGGGACTGCCTTAAGCCGGGTTATTTAAATGGGTAAGCCCAGGGAACCTCCTTAGCCCACCCTCGAGCCCGCATTACTGCTGCTTTCCAGCCTCTTCTTAACTTAAGCCTTTCTTCCCTGCTGATATGGGGCTCGAAAGCCTTGTTCGGCCTCCAAAGTCTCTTAACTTCGTCTAAACTACGCCAGAAGCCTATGGCTAGGCCTGCCAGAAATGCCGCGCCTAGCGTAGCTACTTTAAGGACTTCGGGCACGACGACGCGGAGCCCAAGCACGTCGGCCTGGAACTGCATTAACCAGTCGTTACTGGCTACTCTGCCGTCAACCCTTAATTCGTGGAACCTTATCCCTAAGTCGGAGCTCATTGCCTCAACAACGTCTGCGGTCATGTAGGCTATGGACTCTAGGGCAGCCCTAACTATGTGTGCCCTACTAGTGCGGTCGGTTATCCCTATCAGCACGCCCCTGGCGTGCAGGTCCCAGTAGGGGGCGCCTAACCCTGTGAATGCGGGCACGAAGTATATCCCGTCGTTACTCTCAACGCTCCTAGCAAGCCTAGTCGCTTCTTCCTCATCCTTAACGATCCTAATGACTTTCTTCAACCACCTGAGCACGGCACCAGCTACGAAGACGGAGCCCTCTAAAGCGTAGGTAACGTGGTTACGCTCAAGTGAATAGTAAATCGTTGTTAGGAGGCCTGACCTGGACTCAACGGGCTTATCGCCCGTGTTAACAAGTATGAAGTTCCCGGCACCGTACGTCGCCTTAATATCCCCTACGTTGAAAGCAGCGTGCCCGAAAAGGGCAGCCTGCTGGTCACCGATTATGGCGCAGACAGGCACCTCAGCCCCATTAAGGAGAGTTTGGCTCACGTGAGGCCCGACGTACCCGTAAACAGCGGAGGATGGCATCGGGACCGGTAAGGCATTCTGAGGGATCCTGCCTTGAACCTCAAGGAGCTCAGGATCCCAGTCAAGCCTATATATGTCGAAGAG
>JAMOOZ010000271.1 GCA_027064885.1 Desulfurococcales archaeon | reverse complement strand
GTGTGAGCACAGATGAAACCTGGCGTGACAACAGTACGCCGTCCTTCAACGACTTCCTCTGCCTCATACTTGCCGGTGCCGTCGCCGACGCCTACATCAACGATCTTTCCATCTCTTATGGCAACAAAACCCCTCGGTATGACGTCCCTGTTCTTGTTCATTGTGACAATGAGAGCGTTATTTATGAGTATGTCAACTTTATCTTTCATAATCTTCTCCTAGAAACCTATCGCTGGCATAGCTTTTAATAAACCGTTAATTAAGGAAAGCAAATAAGCAAATCGCGAGTTGAGGAACCACTATCTTAGGGTGTACATTATTTAGTTAAGATACTGGTACTAGTACTAGAATTAAAATTGTCTCAAATAAATCTGCGAATAATTTGTTAATGAATAATATTAAGGTGAAAAATCTGTTGACCTAATGTCCTCAGTCTGGGAGTATCGTGGTGCCTGCCTGGCCCTTAACGACTTCGTAGCCCTGCTTCAGGTGGCCGATAGCTGCCCTGAGACCGCCGTGCCTCACGAACCTTATCGCCGCCAGCACCTTCGGGCCCATGGAGCCCGGCTTGAAGTGGCCCTCCTTATAGTACTTCTCAAGCTCTGATGCCTTCACCACGTCGAGCTTCTTCTGGTTGGGCTGCCTGAAGTTCAGATAGACACCGTCAACGTCCGTGAGGATTATGAACTGACCGACGCCGAGCTCGGTTGCCAGCACCTCACCAGCTAGGTCCTTATCGATTACTGCCTCAACACCCTTTAGGGTGCCATCCTCCTCCTGGATCACTGGTATTCCGCCGCCTCCCGACGCTACCACTATCCAGCCCTCGTCAAGCAGTTTCTTAGCAGCATCTACTTCGATATTCTGCTTGGGGTCGGGGGAGGGCACAACCCTCCTCCAGCCGCCTCTCGGGTCGGGCTTGATCACCCAGCCCTTCTCTCTAGCTAGCTTCTTGGCCTCCTCCTCTGTGTAGTAGCTACCGACGTACTTGGTCGGGTTCTGCCAGGCTGGATCATCCTTGCTTACGAGTACCTGGTTAACTATTGCAACAACTCCCTTGACATGATCCCTAATGCCTTCCTTTATGAGAAGGTTACCTATTGCCTGCATGAGTAGGTAGCCCAGCCAACCCTGGGTCATCGCGCCAGCTATATCCATCGTCAGCGGCGGAATTTTGTCCTTAGACCTCTCCATCCACTCGAGGATAGTGCCGACCTGGGGGCCGTTGCCGTG
>JAMOOZ010000270.1 GCA_027064885.1 Desulfurococcales archaeon | reverse complement strand
GGCCAATAAGCGAGCGAGAAGCTGCCAAGGCTGTAGAGGTGATCCGGGGAGCAGGAATACCGAGGGCGGGCCTCATATCAGCGCACCAGAGACCACCGCCAATAGGGGACGAGAACCTAGGGCCAGAAGACATACTGGAGATAGCCCGCGAGCAGGCGAGAAAATACAGAGAAAGCACCTGGTCAAGCCCAGAGCAATAGGCACATACGTAGACCACTTAGCGAGGGAGGCTATCTCTCAACTGACCAAGCCAGCCATTGAGCTATTCACAAGTATTTATTTGATTATTTAACTAAATACTTAATAACTCAGTAGCCATATATGTGTTGGCGCCCGATGCGCTGTCGCTGACAGGGCATTGCTGGGTCACCGGCCTGGCTGGTGGGTCGGCGGCGTCCTGCAGCCGCCGTGCCTCGGGTGCCCACTATTCTCCCCCTTCATGCTCGGCGTCAATAATCTCGTCCCTAAATGTTACGAACCTTGACCACGACACATGCGCAAGGAACCCTGCTGCCGAGGGCGCTGGCTCGCCGTTCGGGTAGGCTCTCGGGTCGTGGGTTGCTGAGACCACTTCCCCGACGAAGAGGGTGTGGTCGCCGTATGTCCTCTTATCCACCACCTTACATTCTATGTTGGCGAGGGCCTCCTTGATGCTCGGCGTGAGCACTCTCGTAGACTTAACCAGCGTTATCCTCATCTTTCCCAGCTTCTGCGGACCTGACTCAGTACCGGCTATCCACACATCCTTTAGCATGCCAACGCTCGGCACAGCTACCACGAACTCGCCGTATTTCTCGATCAGTCTGTGGGTGTACCTCCTAGGGGAGACAGCGACACCCACTATCTCGGGCCTGAATGAGAGCACCGTGACCCAGTCAGCCGCCATGATGTTGACCTCCTCTCCGAGCCTGCCGCTCACGATTAGGTAAGTTCGCATCGGGTAGAGGAGCCTGTACAATGGCCTAACCCTAGTTATAGATTCATTCACGTGATTATAGTTTTCATTAGTGTAATGCTGAGGTAGCATTAACTCGCTGGGCTAGGGAACAAATAAAAATAATTCATCCGCGTAGTGTATAATTCGTACGTCTCCCTTAATACTCCATAACGATATACGTTGGTAAGTAGGTCATGCACAACGTTCTCTCCAGGACGCTGGCATGCCTGCAGAAGGTGCACAAAAGTTGAGTAGAACATCAAAAGAGAGGAAGTATCCGGTAATGGCTATAGCCATCATCG
>JAMOOZ010000269.1 GCA_027064885.1 Desulfurococcales archaeon | reverse complement strand
CAAGGGAACCCTAGGAACTAGAGCCTCGAGTAACTCCTTAAGCGAGACGGCGGAGCCCCTCAAGTCCTCGGGGATGTCGTTATTCACGTTAACCCCCACGCCTACGAGCACGTAGTGAACCCTGTCAGCCTCCATCCTCCCCTCAACGAGGATCCCGCAGAGCTTCCTGCCGCCAACCAGCACGTCGTTGGGCCACTTAAGCGTAGCCTCAACCCCGTGAAGCTCCCTTAAAGCCTCAGCCACCGCAACCCCCACACCCAAGCTGATTAGCTGGAGGCCCTCCACTGTCGGAGGCCTGAGCAGGATCGTGAACCATAGGCCTCCCCTGCTAGCCACCCACTTCCTCCCTAACCTACCCCTACCACCGCTCATTTCCTCAGCAACAACCACTAACCCTTCCTCAGCACCCTCCCTCGCTAGCGCCTCAGCAATGTCTTGGGTTGAGCGGCATCTCTCAACGTAATGCACTGAGTAACGTATTGGCGTGTTAGTGAGTAGGGATTTAATGTAGTAGTTAGCGGTGCTTAAGTCATCCTCGAGGACAAGCCTATACCCTCTGCGTGGGTGAGACTCTATCAAGTACCCACGGCCCCTAAGCTCCTCCACGACCCTATGGACCGTAGGTCTAGAAACACCTACCGCGTTAGCGATCTCAGCACCGCTGACGAAGTCCCCGCCAACCCTAAGCAGTAGGGCGAGCACCGCCCTCTCCAAACCCTCCCTCCTCATCACGCACACCACCTAAGAGTACGTTAGGACGCGTATAAAGCGCCTCCATAGACTCAAGCGCCGACACCGTGCACACATAGGTGAGTGCCCTACTAAGCACCGTCAACTGCCGAACCCTCCCCATGAAGCCCTCAGCACGTAGGTTAACTGAGTAGACCTCAGCTAACCGACTCAGGTTAACGGAGGCTAAGTAGAAGAACTTAATCGCAAGGGCAGTGGACACGGCTAAGTCAGGTGAAACCCTCCTTAACAGCAAGGCTAACTCATGAATATTTATGAGGCCGAAGACCACGGAACCCAGCAACGTCAGGCCCGCCATCCTAGCAACCCCTGTTAATGTGGTGTTGAGGGAGAAGGAACCAACGATTAACTGAGCCCCGACCGACAAGGCAACAAAGGGCGCTACGAACGTAATGAATAATAACACGGTAGCGGCCAACATCCTAAACCCGCGAACCCACAACGTTAACACACAAAGCACCGAGAGCAAGGAAACCAGCAACCACGGAGGCAAGATCATTAACGCGACGGACGTTACGACAAGGAAGGATAGCGTCACGTAAGCAGGGATGCCACGCACGCATGAGTAACCCGGGGCAACCACTAGGGACGAAGCCCTCATCAAGCGTGCAAGAAGGCTCAACACCTCAACACCCCACCCTCAAGCAAGCACACATCACCGAGCGACTTAGCCAAGACTAAGTCATGACCAGCCGTAAGAACCGTGGTTCCCTCACCCATCATAACGGACAGGCAATCAACCAGCGATTCCCTAGCACCGGGATCGAGCCCCAAGCCAGGCTCATCAAGAATGACGATATCGGCTGAGGACACGTAGGCAAGGGCTAAGGCAAGCCTACGGGACTCACCCACACTTAACGTAAACGGGTGCCTGTCCCTGACCCCCTCAAGATGGAAGTCCTCAATAACCTTATCAACCGAGCCACGGAAACCCCACACACGTGCAAATAACTCAACCTCACCCTCCACAGTGTCGGAGGAAAACCAACGCACGGGAACCTGCGGAACATAAAACACCCTACCGGAAACCCGCACGACACCACGGTCAGGCCTCAGTAACCCCGAAACAACTCTAAGCAAAGCAGTCTTCCCAACACCATTCCTCCCAACAACGGAGAACGCGGAACCCCGCCCCACCTCGAACGTGATACCCTTAAGGATACTGAGCCCAGCCAAGGAAACCCACACGTCATGAAGCGACACAGCGACGTGAACATCACTCGGCAGGTCGCGCCGCACACTCCTTCCCGACCCTAGGCCAGGGAACCTCCACTCCTTACCCTTAAGCGCCATGTGCGCATCAACGAAGTCCCTCACCACCTCCACCCTATGGTCAACTAGGATTATCGAGCCACCGCGAGCGCAGAATTCCCTAAGCATGCCCATGATCTGGGGCAGTGCCCAGGGATCGATGTGCGATGTTGGTTCATCAAGCAAAAGTAGCTTAGCACCCGAGGAAGTAGCGACGGTCAACAGTAGCCTATAGAGTTGCCCGTCGGATAATTCGTGCATTAACTTATTCACCGGAATATTGACTGTTGCGTTGACGCCCGCGTAAAGCAACTCAGCCGCCACGGATGCGTTAAGGAAGTAGGATGACGGGTCTTGAGGGACGTAAGCAACTAGCCCCTTCCTAAGTGCTTGACTTGGTTTAAGACCGAAGACGCTTACGTTACCCGAGACGACGTACTTAGGGTAAAGCTCAGGTATTAAGCCAGCCACGACCTTAAGTAGCGTGGTCTTCCCTGAACCGGAGGGACCGCTGAGTAGGAGGACAGAACCCTTCGGCACAACGACGTTAACCCCGGAAAGGATCTCATGACCATTAACACTCACAGAGAGGTCCTCAGCGATGATAGCGTGCTCAGGCAAGACCCACCCCCTTAGACTTAAGTAGCCCTGCAACACCTCTCGCTACAGCGATCGCGATCACGTGATCCATGAGCAGGTCCTGCGGGATAAATATCAGCACCGACGCGATAAAGAGGGCGGTGATGCCGCGGGCTCCGAGACCTAACCACGACGAAACCTTCACTGACCACCCATAAAGTACTGAGCCCGGTAACGCGTAGAACGAGAAGACAATGAAGCCGAGAACGTAGGTGGGCAGGATAGCCACGAACGACAAAGCCAGCAACGCCGCGAAGTCCCTGCCCTTAACCTCACTTAACTCAATACCCCTCCATCTGAGGTAAGCCTCACTCAGCAAGGACGTCAGGAAAGCCGAAATGACGAAGCCTACTAAGTACCCACCACAGTACCCTAGGATCACTGAAGGGCCGCCCGCAAACCCGGCAGCTAACGGTAAGCCAAGTCCTATCAGCAGTAAGTACAGGAGCATTGCGCCAGCCGCGTAAGCAGGGGGCAGGAGGAGACCTGAGAGAATGACGCCAACGTTCTGCATGGTATACGGGATAGGCCCCACATTAAAGCGTACCTGCGCCATAACAGCCGTCACGGCACATGTCAGGGCAACCACGGTTAAGCGGTATGCTCGGCTACCCGTCGACATCTTGGTCATCTGAATTAGTTTCAGAAAATTACCTTAAAAATACGTTTCTGTTATCTTCGTAATCTGAAACTGTTTCTCTATCATTTCTAAGGTAGAGTTACTTAGATAAATTAATCGTAATATGATAACATGTTAATATACATGTGTTTAACTCTTTAATGACTGTCTAGCCATGCGATTAGTCAGATTTATTTTACTGTGTTTATAGTGTGCTTGGTGCGGAGGTTTTGGTAGGAACAACTAGAGTCAAGATAGTGAGGTATTCGCCATGGCTTGTTCACTTCAATACAGGGGCATGTAACGGTTGTGACATAGAGGTGCTGGCGGCGATAACACCGCTCTACGACCCGGAGCGTTTCGGCGTTAAGTTAGCTCCCTCGATAAGGCATGGTGACATTCTAGTAGTTACTGGCGGTGTGACGAAGAAGGCTGCAATAAGGCTTAAGAGGCTATACGAGCAGATGCCAGAGCCAAAGTTTGTTATTGCTGTGGGTGCCTGTGGGTGTTCAGGCGGTGTTTTCTCAGGTAGTTACTCGATGGTTAGTGGTGTGGACAAAGTCATCCCGGTCGACATGTATGTTCCGGGATGCCCTCCCAGACCCGAAGCAATACTTCACGCTATACTGAAGCTCCTTGAAAAGCTTCAGAAGAGCAAAGCCTCGAAGAGGAGGGCTGAGGGGGTGGCTGAGGCGTGAGTTCCGACCCTTTGGAAATACCTGACGTGTTGAAGCCCATTGAGAACCTCCTTAAGGGGGTGGCCATAATGAAGCCGGGTAGGGTAGTGGCGCTACTGGAGCCGAGCGACGTGGTTAAGGCGTACGTAGCCCTTAAAGTAAGATATGGTGAGACAGGCCTTTACTTCTCAACGCTCGTGGCTACCGACCTGAAGGACGAGGGGAAGATAAGGGTCGACTATTACATTAACGTCCTTGAGAAGAACCAGTACGTAGTCCTAAGGACCTACGTCCCGCGTGATGACCCAAGGATAGAGACTCTCCTCAGGGAAGCGCCCGCTGCACTACCCGGTGAGTGCGAGGCGTACGATCTCCTAGGAGTTGTCTTCGAGGGTAACCCACACCTAAGGAGAGCATTCTTTGTGCCGAAGGAAGTGGCTGAGAAGGGCATATTCCCCTTAAGGAAGGACTCAGGGGTGTAAGGGAGTGACGGAGGAAGTAAACAAGGCAGACAAGGTAGTCGAGATACCCATGACCCTCGAGATCCCGGTAGGCCCGCAACACCCGGCACTCCACGAACCCCTACTCATTAAGGTCTACGCTGAAGGCGAGTACGTGATTAAGGCCGAGGCGCACACAGGGTATAATCACAGAGGCATAGAAAAGCTCGCTGAGAAGAAGTCCTTCTACCAAGATATATTTCTCTGCGGTAGGGTCTGCGGGATCTGCAACACTGTACACGCCGATTGCTACGTTAGGGCGCTGGAGCACATACTTAACAAGGAGCCCCCGCCCCGCGCTAAGTACCTAAGAACCCTCACCATGGAGCTAGAAAGGCTCCACAGCCACATGCTAGTCCTCGCCGTTACTGCGGAAATAGTGGGATTCGACACGCTATTCATGCACATGATGAGGGACAGGGAACTCATAATGAAGGCGAAGGAGATAGTGACCGGGAATAGGGTCATCGCCGACTACATTATGGTGGGCGGGGTGAGAAGAGACCTTAATTCCGAGAAGATAGATAAGCTCAAGAAAATACTGACTAAGGTCGAGCCAAGGATAAGGTACTACTGGAGAGTTTTTGAGGAGGACGTCACGCTCAACAAGAGATTAGTTGACGTAGGGAAGCTAACACCTGTCCAAGTAACTAGCCATGGCTTACTGGGACCCGTGGCTAGAGCCTCAGGAGTGGCGACGGACTCCAGGTACCACGACGCTTACGACGCCTATGCTGAAGTACCATTCAGGATAGTCACCAGGAAGGAAGGGGACTGCATGGCAAGGTCGCTCGTAAGGTTCGAGGAAATGCAGGTCTCCCTAGAGATCTGCAGATACATACTCAATCACTTACCGGAGGGTGAGGCAGTGCCTGACGAGCGCAGGCTCCCAAGAAGGTTCCCGGAGGGTGAAGCCTTCACAACGGTTGAGGCCCCTAGAGGAGAGCTAACGTACTACGTGATGAGTAAGGGTGGGGTCAACCCGTACAGAGTTAAGATCAGGACGCCGTCATATAACAACATAATAAATACGGTGCCCTTCTACGTGGACCACACAATAGCTGATGTCCCGGCAATCCTAGCGAGCTACGACCCATGCATATCCTGTATGGAGAGAGTAATAGTTGTTGACTTACGTAAGGGCACTAGGAAGAGAGTAAGCATGCGTGATTTAGCTAGGGGCGATGTGTGATGGCTAAGATCCCCTTACTGAAGGAGGTCGTTAAGTTAATTTTCAGTAAGCCAGCGACGATCCAGTACCCTAGGGAGGAGACCCCTGTCGAACCCGATGCTAGGGGGAGGCAGTACGCCGACCTTAACAAGTGTGTCGGGTGCTCACTGTGCATGATAGAGTGTCCTTCGAAAGCCATTAAGATGGAGAAAATACCTGAGGGATATGAGGTTCCGAAAAGGAATGCAAGGAAGATCTATCCCGTTGTTGACTACCTGAAGTGCATTTTCTGCTATAGATGCGTGACTGTGTGCCCGACCAAAGCCTACGTGATGACCAGTGAGTACCGCCTTGCGTCCGATGCCCCAGTGAATTCAAGGGAGCTTTCACTCTCAACGCTTAAGAAGGCAAGCCAAGAACCTAGTCAAGGTGATGAGGAGGGGTGAGTAAGTAGTGACCGTGAGTGAGTCCGAGGTAATCACGTTCATCCTCATCACGCTCCCAATATACATGACGGCATTCACACTGTACGCTGTGAGGGCGCTTAAGGGCCCCACAATACCTGACACGGTCCTAGCCATTGACGCCATGACCTACGACCTAGCAGCCTTCCTTGTGGTACTCGCGATTTTCTTCAAGTCACCGATCCTAGTACCTACCGCCATAGTGCTCGCGCTCTGGGTCTATGCCCTAGACATCTACGTGGCAAAATACCTCGAGTCAAAGGAAATGGGTGAGTAAGGTGGCGTTACCTGCAGGACTGGATTGGATCCTCGTAATAATCGGGGAGATAATGATAGCGGTGGGCGTGATAAGCGACCTAATAGCGGCCATAGGCCTACTTAGGTTCCCTAACTTCTACGTCAGGCTACATGCCGCAACCATAGGGACGATATGGGGTGCCTTTGTCCCCTTAATAGGTGCGGCTCTTGTTGCGGCTGGTGCTGACTTCCTAGGTAAGTACAGGTGGTTCATGGCTGGCGGTGCAGTCATCACCGCCATATTAATACTCATCTTAGGCCCAGCAGGTAGCCACGCCCTAGCAAGGGCGGCGCACAGGTCTAAGGCGGCAGTGGTTCAGCCTAAGGTCGTGGATCATTTGGAGGAGGACTCCCACGCATTCACTCCTGAGGAGAAGGGCGGGAAAGAGGGCGAGGATGAGGTTAAGGAAGGTGGTGAGCCGTGATAAGCCCTGAGACTCTAGTCTTCGGAGTCCTTGCTGTCCTCGGCCTGATTTCGATGGTAGCTACGTTCATGGCGGTGTTAGAGAGGGACTTACTCAAGGCTGTGCTTTTCTCTGCCGTCCAGAGCACGGTGT
>JAMOOZ010000268.1 GCA_027064885.1 Desulfurococcales archaeon | reverse complement strand
ATTCTTCACGTTGCCGACCTCCCAGGGATGGAGGCCTACAGCAGCGAAAACATTGCGGCACATTCGACCTAGCTCGAGAGTCCTTCTAGATGAGGCTATGTCGTCAGATACCGCCAGTAGGAGTAGGTCATCCCTTCCGCATATCTCCCAGATCTCATCATCACTGAATTCATGAAGATGGATATGCCCATCAACTATGGGTGCTACCAACATCCTTCACCGCCTATGACGTGCCGTGAGTACATTTAATTCGGCGCATGAACTCAAGATTGGTGGCCGCGGTGCTGAAGAAGGCTCTCATAGTTTTTGCTTTGTTAAGCATTGTCTCCCTCCTAGGCGACCTAACATATGAAGGCGGTGGCTCCGTACTGGGCTCGTACCTGGAGTACCTAGGTGCTTCAGCGATCCTAACAGGCTTTCTGGGAGTGACGGAGCTGGTATCGTACTCTATGAGGTTAGTCGGTGGAGTAATAGCCACGAAATACAGGTCGAGCACGCTATATTGGGGCCTCACCGCCCTTGGGTACGCCTCCCTACTTGCTATACCAGCACTGGCACTAACGGGGAATTACGCCCTCGTACTGCTCCTAGTAACGATCGAGCGCATGGGTAAGGGAATAAGGGCTCCTGTTAGGGACGTGATCCTCGCTGAGGTAACGCAGGGGATGGGGAGAGGCCTTGGCTTCGGGCTCCATGAACTCGCTGACCAGATAGGGGCGTTTGCTGGCCCCGCGGTCGTTGCGTACATGCTCTACACCTCGGGAGGCGACTACAGAGCCGCTTTCTCAGCCCTAGCTATCCCGGCGGCCCTAGCTGTTGTTGCCGTGCTGACCGCGGCGGCCATATACCCGAGGATAAGGAGTGTGGAGTCAAGGCCCACGGGAAAGGGTGTCATGACCCCCCAGTTCAGGTTATTCCTTGCCGGAGCCTCCCTAGCGATGCTTGGGTTCCCTTACTGGAGGAGCATCGTAGGGTACCACATGGGGGCAGTGGGTTTTGTGCCTGACTACATGGTCTCCCTCTTCTACACCCTCGCCATGGGCGTGGACGCCGCCATAGCGGTGCCGATAGGGCTCCTCTATGATAGGAAAGGACTGGGGGTAGTTGCAGCGGCACCATTGTTCGCAGCCCCGGTGTCTGTTCTACTCTTCCTCAATCCGAGCATAGAGAACTTCGCGATAGCCTCTGCTCTGTGGGGTGCGTACATGGGTGTGTATGAGACAGTGCTCCGGGCTTCGGTAGCCGACCTCATTGAC
>JAMOOZ010000267.1 GCA_027064885.1 Desulfurococcales archaeon | reverse complement strand
TTAATAAATGTGCCCTTCATAAAATAGCGAGGCAATAAGTAAGAGTATAGACACCACTGCTGATGCTTATTTAGTAAGATAAAAGCTGGAGAGTCCGTGTGGCGGGCCCGCCGGGATTTGAACCCGGGACCTCCGGCTCCGAAGGCCGGCGCCCTGTCCCGGCTTAGGCTGTAGGTTAATGTCTTAATTCTAATTCTAGTGGCTTAGTGTGAGGTGATCTGTGTATTTGTGTGTAGTAGTGTTTCTTTTGGGCTTGGTGTATAGCGTTTTGCGGGTTCAGCGTTCTTGGTTTTTGTTAGTTTGTTTTGGCTATTCTTTCTATGTCGGTGGCTCGTTCTTCGGCGATGGTTTTGGGTACGTAGCCGATTACGTAGGTTCTGATTTCTCCTTTGGTGCTTAGTATGATTGTGAGTTTGGTTAGCCCTAGGAGGTTGAGGAATGCGTTGTGTTCGGTTTCGACGCCCATGATCTTGCCTAAGATCCTGCGTTCTTTCTTGCTTAGGATCGTTGAGCGTACTTCGGTTATTGAGTTCCTTCCCACAAGTACTGTTTTGGAGCCTGAGATTAGGGGATATAGGAGCGTGATACATAGGCCTATTGCTGGCGGTATCATGGCGTAGGGGTTGAGGGCTATTCCGAGAACCACCGTTGCCACAGCCATTACTGTTGGGAGGAGAAGTAGGTGCCTCTTACTGGGCTTCACGATTATTAGGGGTCTTGGGGAGCTCGCCAGCGGGATTAGCCTGCTTACTGACTCCTCGAGCTGCTCCAGTAGCTTGAAGGCCTCATAGCCAATGGGCGTTAGTGCGTAGGAACCGTTCTCGAGCTTCTTGACTAGCCTTCCGAGCTTGGCGAGATGATGCTTCATGGTGCTCGAGTCCCTCACGTTGCAGACCCTCATTAACTCGGCGAACGTCATGGAGCCTCCCTCAGCGAGAGTCCTAACGACAGCCCTTCTAGTAGCGTTGGCTAACGCGCTCAGCACCTCATCAATTACATCCTCAAGTCCTCCTTCACCACTCACCCTTCACTCACCATGCTAGGCCCTTCATAGGTGAGGCTCATGGCATGAGCCCTTGATGTCATAATTAGTTCTAACGGCTCACGTTAAAAACATGGAAGCACTTTATTGTCTAAATATGCTTTACGGAAAAATACTTGTGGCACTTAAGTCGCGTTATTTCCAGCAGCACTAACGTAGCCACGGTCAGCACGGTTTGCTCGATTAACTGTAGTGCCGTAACTATATTTACAGTATC
>JAMOOZ010000266.1 GCA_027064885.1 Desulfurococcales archaeon | reverse complement strand
AACGCCAGCTACTTGGCCGCAAAGATGCTGAGGAAGGAAGGCGTTAAGGCATTCAGCCTTAAGGGCGGGATTAAAGCTATTAGGAAAGCACGCGGTCCCAAATCATGAGTACCGGGGTTAGAGAAGGGCCAGCGACACGCTCTCACACTTAGGGACCTTCCCCGCCTAGGAAGGTGAAGCCCTTAATAATGCATTGCCCGCCATCCCTACCAATCACCAGTAAGTGTTCGTCCTCAACCTTACCCGGGATCTTTGTGGCTCCGAGAACCTCGAAGCAGTACCTGCTTGAGTGGTAGCCAGTAACCTAACCCTTAGGGACTCTGTCGTAATCCACTCAAGTATTTTCCTAACCTTATCACCATTTATCTCGCCGTTTGTCCCTAGGTGTTCATTCCAATCATTTTGTATAGGTTCATGGTCGCACCTGGGGGCTTCCACCTCGCCCATAGGGATTTAGGTATCCTTATGGAGTCATGGGTGGCGGTCGTGCCTAACGGAACGAGACACCCATCTAGGAAGTTATGCCCTACAGGGCTTAGAGCACTGCCCCCATCGCCCCATTTTAACCAAGCACACGCCAACCTACACAAATTTCCCCTCTAAACAGTTTCTGCCCCTACCCTCAACTAGGATGGTTACGTTTCTCACCTCCTAGGTGGTAGGGAGAGATTGATGCGTAAATGGATATGGGTGTTAGTGTATGCATTATGACCGCCTTAGTGACTGTGTCGACAATGTCCTTGGCGGGACTCCGCTACTGATGAAGTTATTGCTATTAGGTCTATGGAGTACGTGACTGCGTACCTAAGCAGTTCTTCCTCCGGCTCTTCCGTATAGTATTGCTTTCCTCACTCCTAGGACACGATGCTCCATGAGGGCTAACTTTACCTCCTGAGCCATCCTGAGAAAGGTATTCCTTAGGAGCGGGGTTATTTGGTAATCTAGACTTATTACGTGGGCACTACAGCATAACAACGAACTCACTCCTAGCCGAGCAAATAAGAACCTGCCTTGAGGGTGACACACATGTAAGTATACGTGTTCATGCTATCTCGTTAATAAGGTCGGCGAATCTAGTGAACCTAAGTACCGTGTTGAGAACGACAACGATAGCGCGGTGAGAGGGCCGCGACAGCCTTATGGACTATTTCGAGGGTTAGTAGCGTATATAAGAGAATGAGAACGCCAAATCCTAGTGCCACGCCAGCGATGCTGTACACTAACCGCGTACTTCTCTCAAATGAAGCTTCAAGTGATGCTGTATCCTAGAGATCAGGTAAAAGTTTGTGAATGAATTTGAAGTATTGTTGCTTTCCCATGTGTTGGAGCGTCATGCGTTTTAACTCTTCGCGCAAATACGTATTTGCTGGAGGGGTTAGTAGTGCCTGGCGCTGAGGAGCTAGTGTACAGTGTGTTCCTAGCGTTTGGACTAGCGCTAACTGTCGGTAAGCTCGCCGAGGAAGCCTTATCTAGGCTCGGAGCACCTCCTGTCCTCGGCGACCTCCTCGCAGGACTGATCCTCGGCTCCACGCTACTCAATATCTACCCGACCAACGAGGTCGTTAAGACGCTCTCGTGGTTCGGCATAAGCTTACTGCTATTCTATGCCGGGCTAGAGACCAGGTACTCCGAATTCATGCGTAGCCTCCCAATGTATGGTATCATAACCGTGGGCGAGGTCATAGCGGCCTTCGGTCTAGGGTACGTGGTAGGTATAGCGTTCGGCTACAGCCCTAACAGGGCTTACTTCGTGGGCTCCATCCTAGTCGCCACCAGCGTCTCCCTCTCGGTGAGAACCCTTATTGAGATAGGGAAGCTGACAAGCGTAGAGGGCAGGACAATACTTGGAGTAGCGGTGCTGGATGACCTCGCAGCCCTCATCGTGATAGCTACTGGGGTTTCCCTAGCAAAGCAGGGTGGCTTCAGCCCCATAGACTTAGTCAAGAGTGCCGGCCTAGCCTTCATAACCTGGTATGTCACCCTCGTAGCATTGCACAAGGCAAGTAACTTCATAGCGAGGAAGGCAATGAAGCTCAAGGTTGAAGGCTCCCTCTTCGCCTTCGTAGTCGGTATCTTCGCGATCCTAGCGTATGTCGCTAGGTACGTGGGTGTCTCGTACCTCGTGGTTGCTTACGCTTCAGGCCTAGCATTTTCTGAGTCACGAGGCATCAAAAGAGTGGCAGAGAGCGTGCGCTCCATAGCTATGCCTTTCTCCGTACTCTTCTTCATGACGACCGCAGCAGCAATAAACATGCGTGCCGCTCTAGACCCGCACTACACGCTGTTCTACGTCGCGATGATAGGTGCTGCGTTTGCAGGTAAACTACTAGGTGGTGGGCTAACCTCCTTCCTTATAGGGTACCCAGCAAGGGCAGCACTGAGGATCGGCGCGGGCCTATTCCCGAGGGCAGAGTTCTGCATTATGGCCGCGTACTTCGCTTATGCAAATGGTATACTGGGTCCTGAAGCTTACTTAGCAGCGTTACTCATAACGATCGTGACGAACTTCGCGACCCCGCCACTTCTGAAGGCGGTGTTCCTGCGAGGGCCTGAGACGAGGGCAGTTAAGTTTAGGTGGCAGAAGGGTTAAAGGCTTCTTGAGGAACGAAGAGTGTGAGGACATCTTCACACTCGCTTAAGTCGTCCTTAACTATGACGGGAACCTCGTGAAGCCCCTCACTAGCGAGTATCTCCTTAACACTCCCCCTAGCGCTTGAGGGGCAGACCACGCATGCTGGCACACCATAGCGATTAAGATATTCGTTCAGCTCATCAGCATCGTTAATGATCAGTACTGGCGCCCCTATAGGGTTGTCTTTGAAGCCCTCCACAAGCACTATGTCGATGTCATCTGGTAACGCTCCTAACGCGTCCTCCAGCTTAAGCTCCTCCCTCATAACCTCACACTTCATTATCATTCTTCCGGAGACCGCCACCGTCACGTCGGCCCCAGACTTGAGGAACCTACCACTATCGCCTAGGACCCCTATTCCTGCGTGCGCGTGTTTGACGACGGCGACACGGAAGCCCCTCATCTTTAATTCCCTCACCATGCACTCGAGTAAGGTGGTCTTACCTCGCTTCCTAACCACTGAAACTACCTTGATGATGGGTGTCATCCCGCATTATCCCTCCTAAGTATTGCTTAGGTACGGTAAGTTAATTTTCTTCCTCAACAAGTACCTCACCGGTGCGTCGCAAGTGCCTGAAACACACGTGAGTAAGGACTCAATCCTCCGGCTACTAACCAAGTATTGTTCGAAACCCTCACCCCCAGGCTTCGAGGATGAGGTCAGGGAACTAGTTATTGAAGACCTCAAGGAACTCAGCGATGAGGTTTGGCTGGACGCGTTAGGTAACGTCATAGCTGTTAAGAGGGGACGTGGTGAAGGACGTGTTATGGTCGCGGCCCATATGGACGAGATCGGGTTAATGATCAGGCATATTAATAAGGAAGGGTTCCTGAGATTCGCCCCCATGGGTGGGTGGGTTGACAGGATACTCCCGGGTCAACGCGTGATCATTAAGACGCTGGACGGGCGCTTCGTACGTGGAGTAATAGGGTGTAAGGCCCCGCACATCATGAAGCCTGAGGAGACGAAGCAGGTAATCCCCATGAGTGACCTCTTCATAGATGTTGGCGCCTCAAGTCGTGAGGAGGCTGAGGGAATGGGGATAACGCCCGGCGCCGTCGCGGTGATCGAAAGGGACGTGGCTAGGTTAGGGAACCCGGACATCGTGACTGGCAGGGGCTTCGACGACAAAATCGGGTTAGCGGTGATGATCGAGTCCCTAAGAGCTCTTAACGAGCATAGAGTTGATGTGTACGCCGTAGCCACGGTTCAGGAGGAAGTCGGCCTTAAGGGGGCTAGGGTAGCGGCGTTCTCCATAACGCCTCACTTAGGCATAGCGCTGGACACAACCATAGCTTCAGACATGCCCGGCGTTGAGGAACACAACCACATAACCAAGATAGGGAAGGGACCGGCCATCAAGGTGATGGATGGGAGGAAGGGCACGGGCCTAATAACGCACCCAGCGATAAGAGACCTATTAGTAAATGTGGCGGAGCGTGAAGGCATACCCTACCAGTTAGAGGTACTCACGGGAGGAACTACGGACGCCTCAATAATACAGCTCACTAAGGATGGTGTCCCCGCAGGAACGATATCCGTGCCGACAAGATACGTGCACTCACCGGTGGAGACCCTCAACCTCAACGACGCGGTGAACGCGGCAAGACTCCTTAAGGCGTTCCTAGAGACCCTCAGCGGCGACTGGATAGCGAGGAACCTTAAGCGCAGGGTAAAGTAAGGTATGAGTTAGTGGGTAGCGAAGGCATCGCCAGTACCTCCAGAGGTAACCGTATTGAGTGAGCGGAGAGCGAGGGCCCTGCTAATAGACTACGGCGGCGTACTTTACGCGGAGTCCAAGGACTTTCAGGAATCCCTTAGGTCATCGATCCTCAAGTACCTTCTAAGGATCGGGGTGAGCGACGCGAGCATGGAGAGCGTGGGCAACGCCATGGAGTCATGGTCCCTTGAGGGGTCGGTTGAGCAGGAAATAGGGTACGCAGCTGCGCACGTTCTAGCGAAGCACGGCGTCACGCCAAAGCCTAGCGTGGTGAAGGGGCTTGAAGCCGTGATGAAGGCTCAGGTAATCCTGAACACGGAGCCGCTACCGTGGGCGGAGCAGCTACTCAGGGTAGCGGCGGACGCAGGGTTGCGGGTGGCGCTAGTATCTAATCACTGGTGTCACGAATGTGTCCTAGCAACAATGGAGAGGGACGGACTCCTAAAGTACTTCGATGCCATCATCACGAGCGACTTAGTCGGGTACTGCAAGCCCGATAAGCATATCTACGAAGCATCACTAAGGTTGCTTGGCGTAGAACCACCTGAAGCGATCTTCGTGGACGATAATGACGCTAACGTTGAGGGAGCGCTTAAAGCAGGGCTACTTAACGCCCACCGCTTCGCGCGAGAATTAGGTGCGGAAGCGCTTAAGGGATTCGAGGATTTCATCCTTAAGCACGTCTAAAGCTTCCTCAGAGGTCGTCCACCCACTTAATCACGCACTAAGCAGAGAGGTTAGTAAGCATCCGTAGCTCCGAGAACTTAAAGTTATGTGCTGAATCTCTATGTGGAAGTCTTTATTAACTACACCAACAGCTTCACCGTTGAGGTGATCCTCAACGATAGTAGGTAATGCACTCCCATCGTACTCAAGCGTCGGTAAGCACGTGAGGATGTCTAGGATACTCCCTGACGGGAAAGGCGTGGTGTTCGCCTTTGATCATGGCGTGGAGCACGGCCCCAAGGACTTCCCGCCTGACAGGGTCGACCCAAGGGTAATCATAGAGAAGGTGGTTGAGGCAGGTGTCGACGCGATCATGATGCTCCCAGGCATAGCTAGGTTAACGCACGACATCTGGGGAGGTAGGGTAGCTGTGATAATTAAGGTGACGAGCAAGACTAACCTAAGGCCTAAGGAGGAGAGGTTAAGGCAGAGTGTCTTCGGCTACGTAGAGGACGCCATTGCGTTAGGGGCTGACGCCGTCGCCGCCACTGTTTACTGGGGCAGTCATTACGAGGACGAAATGCTGGAGAGGTGGTTCGCAGTTAGGTCAGCGGCCGAAGCCTACGGGCTCCCCTGCCTCCAGCTCGCCTACCCTAGGGGACCAGCAATAAGTAACATGTACGACGTCGAGATAGTCAGGTACGGCGCTAGGGCCGCTGCTGAGTCGGGTGCTGACTTAATTAAAACATACTTCACTGGAAGCAAGGAGACCTTTGCCGAGGTAGTTAAGGCGGCTTCAGGCGTGCCAGTCCTAATGAGCGGCGGGCCATCAAGACCCAAACCCATTGACTTCCTGAGGGACGTGCAGGCAGTAATGCTTGCGGGAGGTAAGGGCGTAGTTGTCGGCAGGAACGTGTTCCAACACCGCGACCCCGTCGGGATGGCGAGGGCCATAATTAAGGTCGTGCACGAAGGCCTCGACCCTGAGGAGGCTGCGAAGGAGGTTAAGGGGTGACCTAGAAAGCCATGAGCACCCACACCAGCAAGTCCTTTGACGTAGTCACGGTCGGACACGTACTCATGGACCTACGCTTCACCGTATCACACTTCGCGGGCCCTGACGAGGAAGCGGTCATTGAGGATCAGTCACGCGGTGTCGGAGGCTCAGCAGCTAACGTAGCCATAGGCGTTAGGAGGTTAGGCGGGACCTCCGCCATAATAGCTAAGGTTGGGCTCGACAGCTTCGGGAGAACGGCGGTCGACCACCTAATGCGTGAGGGAGTAGACATATCAGGCATAAGGATAGGCATAGGGCCCACAGGCTTCACAGTAGTCATAATAGACAGAGACGGGAGGATAGCCCTCTACGGCTTCAAGGGAGTCGCGGAGGACTTAAGGCCTGAGGACGTGGACGTGAGGGTCATTGAGAGGGGCAGGTATGTACACATAGCCAGCCTAAGGCCCGACACATCCCTTAAGGTAGCCGCCCGCGCCAGGGAGCTAGGGAAGTACATCTCATGGGATCCCGGGAGGGTACTGTGCAGGAAAGGGCTACACGCCCTAAGGAGTTTGGTGAAGTTAGTCGACATAGTATTCGTTAACACGGAGGAATGCCTAACCCTAACCAAAGCATCGAGCGTTGAGGAAGGCGCCTCCAAGATAAGGTCGTTAGGGCCTGAGATAGTGATTGTGAAGATGGGTGCTAAAGGCGTCTACATAGTGTCCGACGAAATGAGCAGAAGGTTCAAAGCCTTTCACGTCCCTAAAGTCAAGGACGCTACTGGCGCTGGGGACGCGTTCGCCTCAGGCTTACTCACAGCCCTATCCAGAGGGTGGGGCCTCGAAGACGCTGTCAAGTACGGGTTAGCTACGGCGGCTATAAAAGTGGCGAGGCTAGGGTCCAACGCGATACCGTCCCACGATGAAGTAATGAAGCTCCTTAAGAGCGGAGGAAAGTAACGAGTCTTGGAGGAGACAGAACACTTACTTCTTCGCAAAATTCTCTTCCTGAGCC
>JAMOOZ010000265.1 GCA_027064885.1 Desulfurococcales archaeon | reverse complement strand
GTCTCATACCTTCGTAGTCGATGTGAGGGAACTTGGTGGTGGAGCTAAGGCAGCTAAGCTACTGGAGGACGCTAACATCATACTGAATAAGAACTTATTGCCTTGGGACCCGCCTGAAGCCGTTAAGAATCCCAGTGGTTTAAGGATTGGTGTGCAGGAGATGACTAGGTTCGGCATGAAGGAGGATGACTTCAAGGAACTAGCTCATCTCTTTAGGGAGGTACTAATAGAAGGTAAGGACCCTGCCGGGGTCAAGAAGAAAGTCATAGAGTTCCGGAAGAACTTCCTAGAAGTTAAGTACGGGTACGACATCCCAGATGAGCTTAAGGATAGCGTACTAAAGGTGCCGATGTTACTATGATGTATGACAAGGAAATTCTTAAAAGAGAATACTGCTGGAACCTCTTTACGTGGGTAAAACTCTCAAAGGAGCTTCGGAAAAGTAGGGCACACGCTATCCTTTTCCCTATAGGTAGTGTGGAACAGCATGGTCCCCACTTACCTCTAGGCCTTGATTACATCATTGCAGACGAGGTTAGTAGTAGGGTGTGCCGAAGGTTACAGGCAAACGGGATCCTGGCGTTAAAATTGCCTCCACTGCCCTACGGTATGAGCGCTATGTGGGGAGCGTATCCCGGCACCATAACGCTCTCTACTGAAACACTATATGCTATAGTAAAGGACGTCATGCGTTCGCTATGGAAGTCGGGTGTTAGGCTCGTGGTAATAGTGAATGGGCATGCTGGTAACGCCGACGTACTCAAGGTAGTTGCTAGGGATGCGACCGAGGAGTTTGATAGTTTAACCATAGCCGTGATTACTATATGGGAAGTAGTTGGCGATGTTATTAAGGAGTTATTTCAGACTCCATTCTTCCATGCTGACGAAGTTGAAACGAGTGTTGCGATGGCCTTAGATCTGCTCCTCGATAAGCCCCCTGAAAAAGCCCCCCAACCAACCGCGTTTAGGGCATATAGTGAGGAGTGGCATTCGCTGGACTTAACAAAACGGCCAAAGGTATACGTGTATTCAAGGGAATCTACGAAAACTGTTGGTTTTGGTGCTTTTGGTTCGCCTTCCCTAGCAACAAAGAGTAAGGGTTTGAAGCTCTTGGAAGAAATGGTATCTAGGATCACTACGTTTGTGAGCGACCTTATTTGTAAGCCTGGGACATAGTGACTTCCAGGTCAGCCTATGACCCGGTATTCCCTGCCTGCATGAAGGTACACCAACCCTTCCTTGATTAAGGAATCAAGTAAAGCCCTCTCTTCAGGACTCATTTTCTCAATCTCGCTAACGCTCAGCGGGAACTTCTTTTTGAAGTTATCGAGAAATCCCGGGCTGACTAAGTAGTTCCCGACAGGGATCGCAACTCCTTCATTGACGTATGCTTCAATAGGTTTACTTGCGAGTTTTCTGGCTTCACTTAACGTGATCAGGCCTTTACTAGATAACATGCTCAGTAAGGGATCAGCAACTTTCTTGTCTTTCCTTTGCCTTGTTCTGCGTGCTGGTATTCCCTTTTTCAGTAAGTTTATTTCCTGTTCTAACCGATTGACTTTAGCTTTAAGCTCCATTACCATAGACCTTAATTCTTCTACAACACTGACGAGTTCAGCTGTTGAGATGCTGGGTTGCGTGTCGTTATTTTTGCTTTGAGTTGCCTCAATATCATCCAGAGCCGGGAAACCTACCCTGACTAGATACCCACCCCTTGGCGATCGTATTACGTATCCGGCCTCCCTAAGTCTAAGTAATGCATAACGGACAGCGTTGTAGGGTAGACCTAAGGCATCCGCCACTTCCCTAGGTGTGGCGCCCGGATTGTTCTTCAGGAACGCTAGTACTTTCCTGTCAACGCCGCTCAAGACACCATCAAGAGATATAGGTTTGCTAACCTAATAAAGTGTGGTTAGGGACGCATGGTTAGGTCTACAGAGGATAAGATTCGGGAAATCGTTGAGCTTATCGATGAGAGTGACGACTACTGGCGTAAAGCAGCATTCTACTCGGATCCGGACGTCAGCGCATTACTTGATAGCCTCTATGAAAGATGGGAGTCCAGTAGCATGCAGGGGGTCCCCCTAGACTACGCGACTGATGAGGAAGTGGACTTCCTTTATCATAAGGCTAGGTCGTTAACACGTGAAGATGCTAGGAGGAGTGAACGCGCATTCATTAAAAAGTCCATGGGTATTGATGAGGAAATACATGAGGATAAGGATAAGCATCGTAAGAGGAGGTTTTTCGGCTTACTTCCCTAAGCCTTCTTCCTAGGATAAATGTAATCCTTAGGCGCTTTGCTGAAGGGTTCTAGGTATTTCCTCAGAACCTTTGGTATTTCCACGACCCCGTCTTCCCTCTGGTAGTTCTCTAGGATAGCAGTTATTGTTCTAGTACTTGCTATCGCTGTCGAGTTCAGCATGTGCACGAAGTCCCTAACCATTCCCTTCCTCCTAAGGTACTTTACATTAAGCTTGTATGCCTGCCAGTCAAGGACGTTGCTACAGCTCACTAGCTCCCTGAACTTACCCTGTGCCGGATACCATGCCTCTAAGTCGTACTTCATAGCTGCACGGAGGTTTAGCTCGCCCGAGGCAATATTGACTACCCTGAACGGTATTCCAAGACCTCTGTAGAGTTCCTCAGCATTACCTATCAGGAGGTCGAATACTTCCCAACTCTGCTCCGGCAGAGTGTACGCGAATTGCTCGACCTTATGGAACTGGTGAACCCTGAATATTCCTTTAATGTCCCTGTTAGCCGCTCCAGCCTCCTTGCGGAAACATGGACTAACACCCACGTACAGCAGCGGGAGTTCCTCCTCCGGTATTGCTTCGCCTGCGTGAAGCGCTGCCAGCGGGTGTTCAGCCGTCGCTATTAAGTACAGGTCCTCACCGTCTATTTTGTAAAGGGCGTCCTTGAATGCCTCAAATTCCTCGACTGCCCGCATGTACTTACCTTTGAGGAAGTAGGGCGGGAGGACTAGCTTGAATCCCTTACTCGTTAGGTAGTCTATGGCGTATGAGAGGAGCGCCATATCTAGCCATACTAGGTCATCGAAGAGGTAGTAAAACCTGGAGCCTGCTACCTCACCAGCCTTCAGTGTGTCACCTAACCTCAACACGTTCTCGAGCATATCTGCGTGGCCCACGATTTCCCTATCAGTAACCTCGTACTCCATCCTAACGCCCTTACCCTCAGTCTCGGCAAGGAAGTCCTTGAGGTGCTTACGCTGTACTAATGCCTTGCCCCACACCCTCACGACAGCATTATATGAGTCATCAGGTCCTATAGGTACAGACTCATGAAGTAAGCTGGGCATTTGATTAAGTATTTGCTTTCTTCGAGCTTCAGCCTCTTTCAGCCTCACCTCATACTCTCCTATCTCCTTCAGTAGCTCCTTAGCTTTCGCTATTAATTCGCTTCTCTCCTCAGGCCTAGCCTTCGCTATGCGTGAGCTTATTACATTATGCTCGTGCCTGAGCTTATTCAACTCTGTCTGCAACTTACGCCACTCAGCATCAACCCTCAGGAACTCATCCACTAAGCCGGGATCCATGAATCTTTTCCTGAGGTTCTCCTTCATTAAGTCTGGATTCGTTCTCAGTGTTCGTAGGACGGACCAAGGCACCTAAATCCACCTCTTCACTCTCACTAGGCTAAGTCTGTACCTGAAGATATATCTCTTTTCCGGTTGCTCAACGTTCCTTACTGCCCTGGAAATCCTTACCTCTTTAATTAAGATTTCCAGAACTTTCTAGTTCTTATGAAGTTCCTCTCAAGGTCGTATAATCCCATGTAGAAGTCTGAACCCTCCTTACCAAGAACCCTCTTTGCCGTACTTGGACCTACACCATACATGGCAAGCGCCTCAACAGCTTTCCTACCATATGTTAGCACGAGCTTCGCAGAATCAAGTAGTTCTTCGAAAATCCTCCTCTCTTCACCACTTAATACGAACTTATAGTTACGACCCCCACTCAATCCCTTCCTAGCTATGCTTAACACGCGTTCTCTGTCCTTTCCGAAGTACGGTGCCACCAAGCCGCAACCACATTTGGGGCAGGTGATCCGCTCGGGAAGTTCTCTTACCTTGGCTACCCATGCATGCGTGCACATCATGCAGATCATGTATGCCTCCTTAGCCTGAATCCTCTTCTTAACTAACTCCACTAGCGTGCTACCCGGCAACACGCTGGAACGCGCAACACCAGTTACTACTTGTCCAGCGTATCTCAGCAGGTCGCTTGCGATAGTTGAGGGCTTCATCAGGGTCACATAGGTTAGCTTTACTGAGCCATCACGAAGCTTCCGTGACAGAGATATGACGGAATCCCTGTCCAGGAACCTAACGTATACTTCGTTAAAGGCTTCCCTTGACACGACCTCGTCCTTACTGTATCGCTTAACTAGGGCCTTAACGACTTCTGAGCCAGCGTCAGCAGGTATAACACCCATACGCCGAAGAACTCTGGAAACAACCACTAGGTACATGGACGTATTGCTTACTGCGGCATTAAGTTCCTCAAGTATTCTGGAGCTCTTCAGTGTTTCGTTGATTATGTTCCTTACAATGGTGTACTCACCCTTACCTGAGAGGTGCGATATGTTCCCGGTAAGTAGTATTATGCCATAAGGAGTGACCGTGAACCCTACCCTACGGCCCAAGTACTTGCTCAATACATAGGACAGTAGTATTGCTAAGGCCCTATTACCCCGTGTGCCTAAGCACGCATGAATTACTATTAAACCCTCATTACCTATTATCTCCACTACAATATTTCGCTCGCTTGGTAGAGGCGCTCCTGAGGATACGTACTGGGTTAATATTCTTTTTAGTCCCTCAATAACGTCCTTTTCTGTTATCCTCGCTATGTCCCGCATAACGTACCCCATAGCAAGTAACCGCCTATTCGCGCACACCTCCCTAGCGACCCGGTAGTGTACCGGTATACTTTCCCCACGCCAGAAGGGTACTTCGGCCTCACTTATCGATGCCAGTGGCTCAACATACACTTTCTTTTCGTCATCATCAACCCCAACGATTCTCCACGCCCTACCTGCAAGTATGACGAATTTACCGTCACCATCATGTTTCCTTTCATCCATTAGCATGACTATGAAGTCCTCATCAAAGTAACCAACCTTTCTCATAGACGTTAAATTCACAACATCGTATCTGGGTGCATCAACTATCATTGTAGTCCTCAAGTAGTAGAGCTTCCCTCGCTTGGTTGCTCTAAAAGAACCTCCCTCGAACCTCACGTACCTTAACCTGCTGAGGAAGCTCGTTAAAGATACCACATCATCCTCACTTAAATCCAAGAACGGATAAGATCTCCTCAGCACATCCCATGCCTTTTTAGGAGTGTAACCCCCTTCTAAGGCCATCCCGACAAGAACATGGGCTAACACATCTAACGGTTTTTTATATGTGTCTACGGGCTCGACCTCCCCCTTAATCGATCTTCTTCCTATGATTAGAGCCTCGAGCGCCTCATGAAGTACGTCCCGCGCTATTAGATACCCGTGCGCGACACCCCTAACGTAGTGCCTTGACCTACCGATTCTTTGCAGGAACTTCGTTACCTGCTTGGGTGACCCGACCTGTATTACAGCGTCAATATGCCCTATATCTATGCCTAACTCTAGACTAGATGTGCAAACCACCGCATTGATCTTTCCCTCACGTAACCCCTCCTCGACCTCCTTCCTTTCTTTTTTGGAGAGGGAGCCATGGTGTACACGTATCTTTAAGCCTAGCCCGTGGCGCTCGACGTAAGTTATAAGTTTATTGCCTAGCATTTCAGCCTCGTCCCTAGTGTTGGTGAATATCAGGACGCGCCCATGCTCACGTATTTTATTAACTATCCTCTTGACTATGCCCGCATACCTCTCAGGCCCAGAGACCTCCACCTTAACCTTAGCTTGCCTCGCACCGTGAACAACCACTTCTTCAACGACCTTACCTGGCGCGAGAGCCTCGGAAGCTGCCCTAACGTTGCCTATGCTGGCTGATAGTGCTATACGTTGGAAGGGGCCTGCAAGTTCTCTTAAGCGTTCAAGATCCGCGAGTAAGTGAGCACCTCTCTTGCTTCCGAGCAACTCATGAAACTCATCTATAATGACCCATCTTACGTTCCTTAAGTGCGTACGCATTGCTTCATTTACGAGCATTATCGAGAGGGTTTCAGGCGTAGTTATTAGTATGTGAGGCGGGTTACTGGCTATCATTTTTCTGGCGTAGCTTGAGGTATCGCCATGTCTTATGGCTACTTTAATTCTAAGAGCTTCACAGATATTCTCTATTCGGCGGAACATATCTCTGTTTAAAGCCCTTAATGGTGTTATGTAGAGTACCGCTATTGGTTTTACATGCCGATTAGTTGAGATCACCTTTGAGAGCACAGGAAGTAGGGCTGCCTCAGTTTTGCCGCTGCCAGTAGGTGCTACTATAAGTGTATGTCTGCCACTAAGTACCTTAGGTATCGCCTGCTCCTGCACCTCCGTAAGCTCTTTAATGCCCGCTTTCCTCGCCACCTCAGCAACCTGCCTATTCAGATACTTCCAGCCGCTGCTCATATTATGAACACACCTTCTCCGAGTCAATGCCTCTAGGCGTATCTCCCTATCCTATTTGAAGTCTTTAGCCTTATAATCCCGTAATACAAGCTTCTTCAATGGATAAGACCTTGAGGGACAACAGCTTAGCTATCTCAGCACTCGCGTTGACTGTTGTTAATATGCTAGTGTACTACGCTAGCTCGGGTTTAGGATATTTAATATTCATGGGTGTGGCTTCCTCTTGGCTCCTTGCCGGTCTAGGCGGATATATCGCTGGCAGGTCGCGGCACCTCCTACTAGTTACTATTGAAGGGCTGGCGCTTATTATCCTAGCAGCCATCACGGCTCCTCCTCTATCTTCAAGCCAGTATGTAGCACAGTCACTAGCAATCGTAATGACAGCATATATACTAGGCGTGATTAGTGGTACATCATTGTCCACCCACGTCCCCTCCCCATCTCGAGAATCCCTTTTTAGGTCATGGAATGCGAAGTCAGTGACGCCTGTCT
>JAMOOZ010000264.1 GCA_027064885.1 Desulfurococcales archaeon | reverse complement strand
GTACTAGCCTAGCCGACGTTGTGTCCGTAGGCGTCTTGAGCCTAACGATCCTGATCTGGGATGGGCTATCGTTGAGCACCGCTATGTGGGCGAAGGCGAAGATCAGGCCACCGATAACCAGCAGTATGACTCCTAGGGCTAGGAAGGATGCCTTACCGCTGGTTGCCCTAGCGAGGCTACCCACGATGGTTAGGAGTAGCCCCAGCGTCAGTAGCGCCGCCGCGCCCTTCTCGACCCACGCTAGCGCTGCCCAGCCTTCAGCAACCTTACCGATGATCCCCACGAAGCCTAGGGAGGCGAAGGAGATTATCCATAGCATCACGACCAGTAGGGCTACCGCGCCTTTCCAGCCGATCTTCCTTCTCCTGTAGCCTTTGTCCCAGTGAGCGAGTGCTGACCTACCCCGCTTCATAGTACCACGCGCTTCGAAGGAAATATCGGCCGATATATTATAAACCTTCCCCTAACTAAGCAAGAGAAAAGACGCTGCAGGAACGATCGCACATTACCTCAAAGCATCACAGCTCATCAAACTTAAGGCCTAGGAAGTCAGCGAGGAACTTAAGGGCACTCACCCAATCACCAGGGACAACAACGTAGTGGTTCCCTATGGGCTCCTCAATTAATTTACCCACGTTCCTCAACTGAATAAGTAACTGCGTCCTACAAGCATTACTAGTGACTGGCGCATCATTAAGCAACACACCAGTTCCTGCCCTAAGGGTTGATGACCTCCCATCAATCCTAGCTATAGTAACTACCTCCCCCCTCCTAGGGTATGCCTCCACAGCAACGCTGAACCCTGACTCAAAGTGTGTCCTCAACACGTACTTCCTACCCATGCTTGCGGGGGCGGTGCAGTGGGCTATGAGTAAGGTGCCCTCATCCTCGTTAACCCAGGCTATGTTGCCCATGAAGGTTGGGGAGCCACTGATGAGTGATAGTGTAGCCATGCTTAGGGTGGCGGGCACGTCGCCCTCGCACCCAGCGATGAGTCCCTCGTCATTAAGCATGCTTAGCGCGATGCATGCAGTCACGCCGTACTTAAGCAGGTCGAAGCACCGGATAGTTAGTGCGGCCGCACCGTACTCCTTAAGCAGGCCCTTAAGGGCTAGGTACATCCTAAGAGACTTAACTAAGTCCTCAACCCCAACGCCCTTAGCCTCGATGCCTTCAAAACGCTTCAGCAAGGACCGCGCGTCCTCCGTGGTGATGGAGGAGTATCTCCGCGTAACCTCCTCTAAACTAACCTTAATGGGCTCGACGCCGAGCGACC
>JAMOOZ010000263.1 GCA_027064885.1 Desulfurococcales archaeon | reverse complement strand
ACTAAATACCTGGTTGAATGGGTGAGATTAGTATGAGTCATAATATTAGGCTTGAAAGGATAGATAAGTTCGTGTGGCGTATTCCTAAGGGTGCTAAGCCCTGTATGAGGGTAGATGCCATAATATATGCTGATGAGTATTTGCTTGAGAAGATGCGTTCAGACCTTACACTTGTTCAGGCCGCTAACGTGGCGTGCCTGCCCGGCATACAGTTGGCAAGCTATGTGATGCCCGACGGACACCAGGGCTACGGGTTTGCTATTGGTGGTGTTGCTGGTTTTGATGTTGAGGAGGGTGTTATTTCTCCGGGTGGTGTTGGTTATGATATTAATTGTGGTGTTAGGGTTCTGAGGACGGATCTGGATGTTGATGATGTTCGTCCTGTGATTAAGGATCTTGTTGCTGAGCTTTTCAGGAATGTTCCGAGTGGTGTTGGTTCTACTGGGAAGCTTAGGCTTAGCTTTAGTGAGCTGGACGAGGTGTTGAATAGGGGTGTTGAATGGGCTGTTGAGAATGGTTTCGGCTGGGAGGAGGATATGGAGCATATCGAGGAGCATGGTAGCTGGAGGCTGGCGGATGCAAGCAAGGTTAGTAATAGGGCCAAGAAGAGGGGCCATAACCAGCTCGGCACACTGGGTGCAGGAAACCATTTCCTCGAGGTACAAGTAGTGGACAAGATCTATGATCCCGAGGCGGCGAAGGTTATGGGGATCACGCATGAGGGACAGGTAACAGTAATGATACACACCGGTAGCCGTGGACTAGGACACCAGGTAGCAAGTGACTACCTATTACTGATGGAGAGAGCTATGAGGAAATACGGGATCAGGCCGCCCGACCGTGAACTAGCAAGCCTACCCTTCAAGAGCCCAGAAGCCCAGAACTATTTAAGGGCTATGGCTGCAGCCGCCAACTTCGCATGGACTAATAGACAGATCATAATGCACTGGGTAAGAGAGAGCTTCAGAAAGGTATTCCACAAGGCACCCGAGGATCTCGGGATGAAGCTCATCTACGACGTAGCACACAACATCGCCAAGATCGAGGAACACGTCGTGGATGGTAAGAGGTACAAGGTGGTAGTCCATAGGAAGGGTGCAACCAGGGCATTCCCACCGGGACACCCAGAGATACCAAGCGACTATCAGAGCATAGGACAGCCAGTACTAATACCAGGCTCCATGGGCACGGCAAGCTACATACTAGTAGGCACAAAGAAGGGCGCACGAACATGGCACAGCGCACCACACGGAGCAGGCAGGTGGATGAGCCGCCACG
>JAMOOZ010000262.1 GCA_027064885.1 Desulfurococcales archaeon | reverse complement strand
TAAACAGGTTGCGTCCAGACATCATCGTTCTGGGACCGGATCAGCCTGTGGATGAGGGATTCCTCGAGAATGTCGCTAAGAGATACGGCCTCTCATTCGAGGTCGTTAGGCTGAAGAAGAGGGTCGGTGGCCAGCACATGGCGTCACGTGAATACATTAAGTTATTGAAAGAGAGATTATGCAGAGAATAAAGCGATGATGTAGGGTGCAAACGCTGATATGTGATGCGTGATTAAGTTCTGAGCTCGCTAAAACCAAAGAACTAAGTCCATGATGGCAAGGAGAAAATGCGTTACCCTGACAGGACTCACTTACTCTTGGCGCCACGCTTTCTACCGGTTCTCCTAGCAGCTATGTGGCCAACCTTTCTACCTGGCGGAGCGTTCCTCGATACTGTTGACGGTATTGAGACACTCTGGTGCGAGCCACCTCCGAACTTGTGAGAGACCACGTTCATGGCGACGCCTCTCACCCTGGGCCACTTATGCGCCTTAGATCTCCACTTATAATAGGCGTTCCCAGCCTTCAGCAGGGGCTTCTCGTTCTTGCCAACGCCCGCAGGCACGCCTATGGTTGCCCTTGCCCTACTCAGTATCATTTTGTCCTTACCGCTCGGCAGCCTCACTATGGTGTACTCGCCGGACCTGCCGACTATGAGAGCGTAGCTACCGGGCGCTCTCGCTAGCTTACCCCCGTCCCCGGGCCTAAGCTCAATGTTGTAGACCTTGGTACCTTCTGGTATGTTGCCCAGAGGCAGTGTGTTTCCAACGGAGAGGGAGGCACCAGGCCCTATCTCCACAACCTGGCCAACGTACATTCCTTCAGCAGCTGGTATGTAGTACTCCCTCCCGTCCTCGAGTTCTATCCTCGCAAGCGGAACCCACCTGCCGGGGTCGTGCACCAGCTCCATAACGACGCCCTTCAGCGTCTCATCAGTCAGCGGCGGGTACTTAGCGTCAGCCACCTTCCTATGGCTCGGGCTCCTAAACACTGAGCCGCCTCGACCGGCCCTCTGCTGCAGGATCCTCTTACCCATATGTCATCACCCCAAACAAGTTACAGCAGGCCTAACCTGGTAGCTATTTCGTGGGCCTTATACTCCGGTGCTAACTTCACGTAGGCCTTCTTCTCCCCTCTAGGCGTGATGAGAGTCCTCACCTTGGCTACCTTCACCTCGAACATGTTCTCAACGGCTCTCTTTATGTCGTGTTTGTTGGCCTTTAGGTCAACTATGAATGTTAGTGTGTTTTGCTCCTGAATGAGCTTTATTGCCTTCTCTG
>JAMOOZ010000261.1 GCA_027064885.1 Desulfurococcales archaeon | reverse complement strand
AGCCCCTATGACGCGATCCTTGAGGCCGGTAACTTGATAGGGCACGTGCACGTGGCTGACACGAATCGCTTAGCCCCGGGGTTAGGGATGCTTGACTGGGAGAAGGTGCTCTACAGGTTGATCAGGGTTGGCTATGAGGGCTTCCTGAGCGTTGAGGCCCTAGCTAAGCCTAGTTACGAGGAGATGCTTGAGGTGGCGGCGCGAACCCTTAAGCCCCTAATCAGTTTTTGAGTAGGTCACGTGACTTCACGTGAGTTAAGCAAATCGCTTCCGTTTACCCTTTAATTCCTTTCATTCACTTAAGTTAAATAGACCTCAACACTAGTTCCTTTAAGGGGAGGGGTTGAGGTAGGCGTGAGGGTGCTCGTAAGGCCTGCCGAGGAGAGTGACTGCGCGTACTTCATCGACATCCACTGCCCTCAACTCAAGGGCCTCCCGAGACGCGAGAGGCTGGCTAGGTGCGGGTGGTGGGGTGATGAGGAGGCCTGCGCCTTCCTCCTACGCCTCTACCGTGGGTTAGGTGGGGAGGTCTTCGTTGCTGAGCTCTACGGTGAAGTCATAGGTGAGGTCGAGGTACTGCCGCATGATGACTGCCTACTCGGCCCTAGAGCCTACGTGAACGTCCTCTGGGTTAAGGAGGGCTCCAGAGGCAAGGGCGTGGGGAGAGCGTTAATCACGGCCGCAGCTGAGTGGGCTAGGAGCAAAGGGTACGGGAGGCTCGACGTGATACCTGAGGAGCAGAGCGTCGCGTTCTACAGGAAACTCGGGTTCAAGGTCGTGGCGACCCAATGCAAGGCAGAGAAGAGGATAGTTAGGAGGGGTGTGCCCCCAACCCTAAAGTGTTGCGAGGAAATACACGCACATAACACGCCCTCAGACAAGGTACTCGTGACCGGAACCTACAGGCCAGGCCTATTCACATGGTTCGCAGCGTGGTTCGACACCCACACAAGACACCGCCCACCCACCGCCTACGAAGTCAAGCACCCAACCCTAAGGGGAGGAACTTGGGTAGCCCTACTAGACTGGTTCCACAAAGGAAGAGCATCCCTCACAGCCTACACGCAGGAAGAACCAACACACCACGAATTCAAAGGCCTAGCAGAAACAGCCACACAAATAGCCCTAACCACCGGAGTAGAAGACCTATTCATCCAAACATGGGAAAAATACGCACCAGCACTAAGAGAAGCAGAATACGCCATACTAAAAACAAACATACCATGGATGAGCCTAAGAATCAAGAGCAAAATGTTGTAAGAAGTTCTTTCCCAACACCGCATCATAGTTACTGCGTATAGGATTCAAATGAGGAATCTCCATGACGTTCTGCAATAGATTAATGACCCTCCTAGTAAGTTAAAATTAGAGAGTAAGGGTGTCTCTCCATGACTATAAGCAATGAGAAGTTACTGCACAATGAAATACGTGAACTTAAAGCGATACTGGAACGTATTGAGGCCTTACTAGAGGAGCGCCTTATCGGGATCGACGAACCTCTCCCGGATGAGGTAGAGGCCATTGAGAAGTATGAGGCCGATAAGAAGAGAGGTAAGGTCGAGCTCGTTAGCCTTGATGACGTCTTAGGGAAGCAAGATGGCTAGATACGAAGTAAGTATAACGAGGAAAGCTTTGAAGGAACTTAATGGGTTAGATGAACGCTCGAAGAACAGGGTGCTAAAGGCGCTCGTCATCCTCCGTGATTATGGCTTCTCAAGTAGGCTTGACATTAAGAAACTCCGCGGTTACAGGAATCATTACAGAATTAGGGTAGGGGATTACCGTATCCTCTTTGAATTAGTGAAGCCACGTAAAGTGATAGTGTATGCTATCCTGCCTAGGAAGAAGGCTTTCAAGAAGAAGTGATTTATTCCCCAAACGCGGTCAAGGCAAAAACTGAGAGGCGGGGGGAAGCAAGCAACTAAATACTATTAGAGCCTTAGATGATGTTCTAACGCTTTAGCCCTGTCCTTGCTTTAGTGCTTGGTGGTGTGGGCTGCCTTCGCGGACTAGGTAGGCGCCGCATACGGGGCATTTTATTTCTCTACAGGGTACTCCGGGTTTCTTGGGTTTCCTGTATCCGCAGACTGGGCATACGCAGTATCCTTGAGGACCCATCCCCATGCCCTTCCCGGGCCCTGGGCTTTGGGCGGGCATTTGCTTGGTCACCACGTGTTTCTTTCTTTTCTCGTGAAATATGCGTGTTGTTCATACGTGCGTGCTAGTAAGGTGGGGGTGGGGGTATCGGTGGTGGTGCTGAGTGTTTCCTTCGTAGTAGGATCGCTGCTGTCAGGGCTATGACTACTCCTACCGCGACGCCTGCACCCACACCTACTAGTACCCAGTTGATTCCTCCGTTACCTCCTTGGTTTGGTTGGGGTGGGTTTACTGGTGTGGTTGTGGTGCTTCCTTGGCCCCACCCTCCTAGGTTGCCTGTGCTGGTTTGCTGGTTGCTTGTTTCTTGGTTTGCTGTTGGTGGGTTGGCGGTGGTTGTTGGTTGTGTTGTTTGGGTTATGATGCTTACTAGTGGTTTTGGTGAGGGTTTCACGGGGCCTCCCAGCTTTGTTCGGTAGTATTGGAGGCTTGTTTTGAAGGCGTTAATGTTGACGGGGGTTGTTGGTTGGAGGTTCATTGGTGTGCCCGCTATGACCGCGTAAATCCCCATGGTCTGCGCGTATCCTTCCTCGTTGAAGGTTAGTTGGGTGAAGCCGAAGGTTTGCGGGTAGTTCGTCGCTACGAATGTTCCTTCGCCGTGGTTCGTTAGCGTTATTCCCCACACGTTTATGGTGTCCTTGCCTAGGTCTTTAGGCGGTATGTAGAGGGGTACGTGGTCCCCTATCCGCACTACCTTGCCGCGCGGCAACCCTAGGTCGTACTGCCCGTTACCTAAGTTTATGGCGTACGCCTCCTCCCCTGCCTCGTCGTAGGTTAGGGCGATTAAATCGCTGAGGATCATGTAGGATGGGTTCAAGATTAACTGCAGGGTGAAGAATTCGAGCTCCTTATACCTCCCCACACATGACGCGATTACGGAGTAACCATACCCAGTGCTTATGTCGTGGTACATTGCCCCGTACGTGAAGCCCGTGTGCGGCCCCTCAGGCTCGGGGAAAGCCTCGTGCCTCAGAAAGTCGTAGTTTATCTCCGCTAACACCATGTAGGAAGTCATTGTGGACTGCCCTGACGTGCCCTTGAATTTCTCGGCAAGGAGTAGCCCGGTCTCGACGTCGAAGGCTGCTGCGGCGTAGGTTCTCTCCCCGTTCTGCTCCACCCTACTGCCCTCGATAATCACTACGTCCCTGCGAAGCCCCTTTATGTCCTCGCTTAGGAGGTCCTTAGCCGTCGGTTCCCTACCTTGGCTGGAGAGGTAGAGGGCTACGAGGGCGGGTAGGGGGCTGACGGTGAAGGACTTAATTAGTTCATCGATGGAGGTCATCCCACGCTTACTGACGACGTACTCGTTACCTATCCACGTGATCCTGTCCCCGGTCTTGAGTTGGGCTAAGATCGGTGGGGATAACCATATGGGGCCTTCCTTAGCCGGGTTCCGAACGACTAGGTCGTGGGAAGGTAAAGTAACGTCAGCGCTCATTGGTAAGTAGTCCTCCCCAACGATCAGGTTGTCGTTCTCGACACCCTTGATCGTGTAGACGCCCGCTAGCTGGAGTGAGGATGGCTTATTGTTAGCTGACTCCGTTATGCTGACTGCGAAGTACCACACTCTGACTCCTAGCCGCAGCCACCCTATGTCGAAGGACTGCGTAGCACCAACCACCGCTGCCTGCTGACTGAGCGTCACCATCACGGAAGCAACGAGTAGCACTAGGACTAGGTAGTGAGGGAGCCTACCTGCGTGGGTGGTTAAGTCACTCACCCTTTAATCACCGGGTGTATCAGGTTAAACCACCTATTACGGGGTCGTTTTTACATCTCCAGTCAAAACCGGTTGGTTGGGGAATAAGGCAGGTGTTTTAACTCCACACACCATTAAATCCTGCGGGCATGGTAGGTAACGTGGTTAAGTATGGGTGCGTGCCGTCAGCCAAGAAGGTTATGGGGAGGCCCTTAGTTAGGGTTGGGGTAGACATTGACTTACCTCTCATGGGGTGCATAGCGTTCGGTGTCATCGATAGGGGAACTAACTTAATCCAGGTTAGGCCCGTCAGCTACTGCCCACTATCATGCATTTTCTGCTCGACCGACGCTGGACCTAAGTCAAGGTGGAGGCGCGCCGAGTACTACGTCCCTCCGGACCTCATCGTCGAGTGGGTTAAGGCGTTGGCCAAGCTGAAGGGGCCTCACCCCGTCGAAACCCACATCGACACGGTTGGGGAGCCCCTAACCTACTACCCGTTACCTGACCTAATACAGGAGCTGAAGTCAATACCTAATGTTAAGGTAGTGAGCATGCAGACCCACGGATCCGTACTCACGATCAGGTACGCGTCGAGGCTAGCGGCTGCGGGGCTGAACAGGATCAACCTAAGCATCGACACCCTAGACCCGGAGAAGGCAAGGTACCTTCAGGGAACGGACTGGTACGACGTCCGTAAAGTAATGGAGGTGACCGAATGGATCCTAAGGAACACGGAAACCGACGTGATGCTCGCACCCCTCCTCCTACCCGGGATAAACGATGAGGATGTGGAGGAGGTCATAGAATGGGGGAAGAGGATCGGTGTGGGGAAGCGCTACCCCGGGTACGGGGTTCAGATCTACTTGAGGCATAAACACGGCAGGAAGCCGAAGGGAATCAAGCTAATGACCATCAAACAGTTCCATAAGCTCCTCAAGCACTGGGAGGCCAAGCACGGAGTCAAGCTAATACTGAGTGAGGAGGACTTCGGAATAAGGCCAGCGCCAGCACCGCCCATACTGTTTAGGGTAGGGCAGAGGGTCAAGGTAAGGGTCAGGGCGCCGGGCTGGTTAAGGAACGAGTGGTTAGCAACGCCCGTGGGGAGGTTTGAAGGGGCGAGAACGATAACCGTCATAGACACGGGTAACGCCTTAGAGGTAGGCTCCAAAGTAACTGTGAGGATAACCCACAACAAACATAACATATACTTGAGCGTCCCTACCTAGCAATACTTTAGTAACACCTAGGGTATAATACTTTAGGTGTTACTTTTTGCAGGTAAGCTTCGTCGACAGGGAGGAGGAGCTCAAGCTACTTAATGAACTGTGGCTCAAAGGGAAACCTGAGTTCGTGGTAGTGTACGGCAGGAGGAGGGTGGGTAAGACAAGGCTAATCATGGAATTCATTAAGGGCAAACCACACGTGTACTTCCAGTGCTTACCGGTGAGTGATGAGGTTAACTTAAGGCGGCTTGCTAGAGTGGCTGGCGAGGCACTAGGGTTAAGGGAGTTGCTTGGCGCGTCCTTCAGCGGGTTAGACTCACTGCTCTCCTACATTACTAGGGCCTACGGTGGGAGGCTCGCAGTAATTCTTGATGAGTTCACGTACTGGGCTCGATACAGCCCTAAAGTCGTTGGTGAGCTTCAGAGCTTCATTGACCACGTGCTACCTGAGACTAACTTAATGCTCATACTATGCGGTAGCTTAGTGGGGGTCATGCATAGGAACATCATTGGTTACGGAGCCCCGCTCTACGGACGTAGGACCGCGTCGCTTAGGCTTGAGGAGCTGAAACCATGGCACGTTAAGCACTTCCTAAAAATTAAGGACAAGGCAGACAGGTTAAGGGTATACGCGTTAGTGGGCGGGATGCCCTTCTACCTAACCTACGTCGCTGGCTCAGAAAGCCTAGAGGAGGTACTCACAAAACTCTTCTGCTCTAAACTATCGCCAATATATGATGAACCCCACACCCTCTTCAGGGAGGAATTTCGGAACCCAGAGTTATACTACTCCATAGTGGCAGCGATAGCGGCAGGACACACCCGCTTAACCGAGATAGCTAACTACACGGGAATCCAGAGGACGCACTTACCTAAGTACTTAAGGATACTATCTGACCTAGGGATCATAGCACATGTCACCCCAATCATGGGGAAGAAGGGGTGGTACGAGGTGAGAGACCCCATACTGAGAACCTGGTTTAAGCTTATCGAGCCTAATCTAAGCTTAGTTGAGGCAGGGCTCTACGACGAGCTACTAACTAAGATTAAGGCCGAGCTGGACCAGGAGGTCGCTCCAAAAGCCTTCGAGGAGGTCGTAAGGACCTACGTGCTGAAGGAGTTCCTACCCACACTAGCGAGGCTCAGGGGTAAGGTCGCGGTGGGTAGGTACGTACATAGGGGCGTAGAGTTCGACTTAGTCGTCCTGCACTCCACGTCAGGCAAGGCATACGTGTTTGAAGTTAAGTGGAGCGACCTGACCGAGAAGGATGTGAGGAGGGAGTACTCAAGACTACTGCATAAGGTTAAGTCATCAGCACTTAGCAAATATGATGTGAAGGCCTACATAGTGGCCAGGAGCGCGCCAAGCGTTGACGGAGCAAATATTCTTACACTAAAAGATTTACCCATATAGCGTCGCTACCCGATCCTCTCAACGAGCCTCTCCCAGCGCCTCCTCGCCTTCAGATATTCTTCTAGCGCCTGTACTGCGTGGGGGATTACGTCCCACTTAGCTATCCTACCTGTCCTCACGTACTCGGTTATTTCCTCAGGACCCGCCACCTTCCTTAGTCCCTCATTCGTTAGTTCGTAGAGCGCCACTTCCTCCTCGCTGTAGAGGTATGGGGTGCCGTCCTTACCGGTGATTAGTTCGTAGACTTTACACACCTGCTTGCCGCATGAGGCGTTCACATGGTTCGCTACCTCCTCCTCGGAAGGTATGGTGTCACCAGCCCTCAGCGGCGCTTCCCCAGCGATTATTAACGCTGTCACAAGCCTTGCCGGGTTTAGGAGGGTTGCGGCTAGTTTCCTCGCGTCCACCCTTACCTCTATGGTTAGCCTCCCTTCCCTCACGGGCGCTCCTTCAGAGTCGATTACGTATTCTTCCTGCGCCGACACCTTGAATTGCGTGGCTCCTCTCAGGCATAGGTGCCTTGCGTACCCGTCCATAACGGCCTTCGCCGCCCTCACTGCCTCGGCCTTCATGTCGGTTAGGGTGTACCCATCCCCACCTATTTCGGCGGTTACG
>JAMOOZ010000259.1 GCA_027064885.1 Desulfurococcales archaeon | reverse complement strand
ATGATGTAATGTCGGTATCGGAATATTAACCGATTTGCCATCGTCTACCCCTTTCGGACTCGACTTAGGTCCCGACTAACCCTACGATGACGAGCATCGCGTAGGAAACCTTGGGTTTACGGCGAAGAAGATTCTCACTTCTTTTCTCGCTACTCATGCCTGCATGCTCACTTCTAGCCGCTCCACTGCTCCTTACCGGTACAGCTTCAGCGCTGACTAGAACGCTCTCCTACCACTTATGATAAATCATAAATCTAAAGCTTCGGTGTTTATCTTAGCCCCGTTATATTTTCGGCGCAGAATCGCTAGACCAGTGAGCTGTTACGCTTTCTTTAAAGGATGGCTGCTTCTAAGCCAACCTCCTGGTTGTCACAGCAACTCCACATCCTTTTCCACTTAGATAAAACTTTGGGACCTTAGCTGTTAGTCTGGGTTGTTCCCCTCTCGACATAGGATTTTATCACCCTACGCCTGACTCCCGAGGTTACACATGAAGTATTCGGAGTTTGATAGGGTTTGGTACCGCGGTAAGCAGCCCTAGCCCTGTCAGTGCTCTACCCCTTCATGCTAATGCTCGAGGCTATACCTAAATATATTTCGGAGAGAACCAGCTATCACTGAGTTTGATTGGCCTTTCACCCCTATCCACAAGTCATCCCAAGAATTTTCAACTTCTACGGGTTCGGTCCTCCACTGGCTCTTACACCAGCTTCAACCTGCTCATGGATAGATCACTCAGTTTCGGGTCTGCAGCCAGTGACTAATTCGCCCTATTAAGACTCGCTTTCGCTACGGCTTCTCGTTCGATTAACCTTGCCACTGACCACAACTCGCAGGCTCATTATGCAAAAGGCAGTCTGTCACACTTGTCTTGCGACAATAGTGCTCCAAATGATTGTAAGCCATAGGTTTCAGGTTCTATTTCACTCTGCTCACCGCAGTCCTTTTCACCTTTCCCTCACGGTACTTGTTCGCTATCGGTCTAGTAGTAGTATTTAGGGTTGGAGGGTGGTCCCCCCATATTCAGTCAAGATAACACGTGTCCCGACCTACTCGTTCGTTAGCATAGTACCATATAAATGTTTTCGCTTACGGGAATATCACCCTCTATGTTCACTCTTTCCAAAGTGTTCAGCTAACAAATATATTATCACTAACAGCCCTAATCCCATTTCGCTCGCCGCTACTATGGGAATCTCAATTGATTTCTCTTCCTTCAGGTACTGAGATGTTTCACTTCCCTGAGTTCGCCCAACCTAAGTTGTAACATGAATCGCTCCATGCTG
>JAMOOZ010000258.1 GCA_027064885.1 Desulfurococcales archaeon | reverse complement strand
AGCTGCTGCTCTATGACATACGATACAGTTACCGTCACGAACAACTGTCCAGTCACTAGGTGATATTGCAGTGTCTAAGTCCGTCGCGAGTTGATCCGCCACGTAAGTGGATTCAATCTTAGCGATAGTAGCTGCATCCACAGTACTGCCGTCAGGAGTAGTATACGTTGCAATAGATGTTCCTTCATAGGTGATGGTATAAGTTAAGCCCCACTCCATACCGCTGAAGATATGGAATACCATGAACTCATCCTGATCTAGGATGAACGTGCTCATAGCAGGGAGTGTCTTTCGAGTAGCAAACATGTTGTACTCGCCCAACTGAACAGCGGAAATATCGTGGCTCTTTGACGCGCTGCCTGTTATGTACGAGTAATCGTCGGCGTGGGTCGGGTAAGAGTTCCCTTGCAGGTCGTATACATTAATTCCGGTAGCAGTAAGCACGGCAACATACGTAATAGTGTCCAACGTGAAGAAGTGAAAGTACGCATCCTCGTCGGTTAAGAAGTCTGTATCAAGCGTGGCTATATCCTGCATCCCTGCACGTCTACGAACACCGTTAACAACATCCAACCACATGTTAGTTTGTTCATGACATTGCCCCGGCTGCCGTAGGATGTCAGGCTGTTGACTAACCCCGCCCATTACTCCACCAAAGGAGCCAGTAATATTCATATCTATCTCCTGCTGACAGGGTTAATACCACCAAGCAAGCGAGCTGCTACCCGGGTGGACATAGCATTATAGTTCATCATCTTTAGCTCAGTAGTGTACGCAAGGGATCGTGCCATCAATGCTTGCTGGGCTTGATCTTTGATTTTATTCTGATCCCCCTCTCTTGATACGGAGAAGGTATAGGTAGCTGTACGTACGATGTATCTCTGTAGCGGGATGGGTAGATCCTCGAACTCTAGTTGGGTAGTGAGGTGAACAACTACCGGAGCATCGAACTCGAAGGTGTGCCCGTCCGCATCATACAAGTATTTACCACGCTTAACATAATTCAGTAACTTATTAACCGGGTTAACGTGTAGAGTGTTAGAAGGCAGTAGAATCTTTTTAGTAACAGCGTCCGGAGGTAAGGAAAAATCCTTCTCTCGGTTGCACCACCAGCCTACTGACTGGATCTCTTCATTGTTTTGATTGAGGTGTCTACGTGCGGGAGAAGCGTCAGGGTGAGCTGACTCATATTCCGTAACCGGTCGTACTCCTACTCCGTCCAACACCTCGTTTAACGCTTCTAGTTTTGTCATAGGTGTCCTCAACAAAAAAAAAAAGGGCGCACCCG
>JAMOOZ010000257.1 GCA_027064885.1 Desulfurococcales archaeon | reverse complement strand
TCCTTATATTGGCTTTTCCTTAGGTCTAGGTAGGCGGCAACGTAGAGTGGGGCCTTATACATTTCGCCCTTACGTAGTGCTTCTAGCCACCTGCGCTTGACATCCTCAGGCAACGCGCCCTCACGCACGACTTCCTCGGCGTACTTTACGTGTGCCTTAAGAATCAGCTCATGTAATTTCACCTTCAGTTCCTCGTCATCCTTCACGACAATGAAGAACCATTGCTGCCCGTTGCCTGCTGAGGGCGCCCTTATCCCTGCTTCGAGGATTTTCTTTACGGCTTCCTCAGGTATTGGGTCGGGCTTGAAGCGCCTTACGCTGACTCTGGTGAGTATTGCTTCGTAAGTATCCATTACTAATGCACCACCTAGAATTTCGTGAGTAACCCTAATGAGTTCATCTAAAGCTACGGGCGCGTGCCCCAGTTCGTTACTACCTTATCTAAATCTTTAAATGTATCTGCAAAAATGCGTTCCTGATACGCATTAAAGAATTTGCAAGGTATTTACCGAGAAAAATTAGTTATTCCCGAGTAACTAATAGACTAGTTTAGGTAGATATGGACGTGCATTGATTTATTTTCATGAACTTGTGAGCAGGTTTGAGGACAGGCACGTTATATAAACATCAACATGTAGGCATAGTATCGCTAATAGGTTGAAATTTTCAAGAAAACCTATGAATTTAAACGCTCGTTATCATCAACCCTTTCCTTTTAGCTGGGTGGCTGTGAATGGTGGGAGTAGCGCGTAGGTGTGAGGTGCCTTCTTAAGTACCTTTACCGCGAATTACAATCACTACTAATAACCGCAACCACGATCCCTACGCCAGCTAGTAGCGGGAGGAACCTTAGTCCACAGCTACTTACCGGCATTAGCCCGGCACATTAGTGCTTACATGGTGTGTTGATTTTAGATGCGATTCCTATTTGGGGAGGACATTACTCTTGGGGCTTTATTTGTTTACTCAACAAAAGGGAAGCTATCAATACCTTAGAGACTTCAAGGCACTACCTACCTTAACCCGGTGGCGGGGGAGGAGTGCCAGGCGGTGGCGGGTAGGTAGGTCCGTAAGCACCGTAGGTGGCTGTCTTTGCCCTCCTCTTCTTGATGAGCGTGAACACCACTGCTATTGTTGCTGCAATTACCGCGCCTATCGCAGCTGTTAATATCCCTCCGAATCCTCCGCCGCCTGTAGCGCCTGCTGGTTCCTCGCTAACCGCGCTCTTAAGTGATGGGACATCCGTGTCTATCAGCGTGATCTTAACGTCTCCTCCTACATCCTCGCTTTT
>JAMOOZ010000256.1 GCA_027064885.1 Desulfurococcales archaeon | reverse complement strand
GCCTTATGCAGTCTGGCGGAACGTATTTCACGAGATAAATAACGTTCGACGCCCTCAGCACTTTGAAACCTCTCGACCTGAGGCAGTCCGCATCGACCTCGAGGACTACTGGTGCACCCCTCCTCGAGCCGGTCTCAGCCGCTATGGAGGGTTCGGTTGTTAAGTGAACGTAGTGCCGTCTTTTGGGTCTTATTCCTTCCCTAAGTATAGGCTGAAGTAAGTGCGATGCTGTGCCATGATACAGTGTCTTGACAGACCTATCTTCGTGATACGTTGGCAGCTTATCGGTGCTGATGCTTTTTGAGTGTCCATACACTGCCCTAATTTTTCCGTTCCTTATTTCAAACCTCCCCTTAGGGTCCAGAACGGCGATCGCAACTATGTGCTCGGGCGTAACCCATTGATACAGTTCCTTATTCCTCCAGCACTCCCTTATCCCCTTAACCAAGTCCTCTATTCTTACCCACCCACCATTCTCCAGCTCTATACATGCATCCTTAGGTGAGTGCCTAAGGATATAGCTTATTAATTTGCTCAGCGCAGTTCTTCTCGAGGCATCTATTAGGGGCTCGGCTTCTTCCTCGCACTCGCTCGGCGATTCAACGCATCTCTCGCCGCATCTGTATATGTTTCCCATGACATGCCACCTAAACCCTAGAAAGTGAATATAGTATCGTGGGGAAATACCGTTGATAAAGAAGGATAACTTCGCTTAAGTCATTTCCTTAGAGCTATTATCACGCCGAGAATGAAGCCAGCTGCTATTGGGCCGACCGTTAGGATACCGAGAGCCGATAGAACGCTTTGAACCACTGGGTACAGCTTTGTGGCCTCCTCCCCCAGTCTCGAGATCACGTCATAAGCGCTTCCACCAAGAGACCATATCGACAGTATTGACCCTAGTATCAGTATGCCAATCAGGGCCAGTATGTAGCGGATGACCTTTGCAGAGTAGTAGCCGAGGCCTAGGCCCATCAGAAACTGTATCGCTACTGCGAGCATTACTTTGGGATTCCTTAGGGCGTCGCTGAGGAATGAAGGAAGGTTTACCTCGGTAGTTGTTTGGTTCTCTGTCTGAGCTAGGGTGAGCTGTGACAGGGTTAGGGCTATAATCAGGCCTACCGTAACCAGCACTGCTGTTAGTGCCTTGCCCACGCGATGTCACCAACACTATTACGTTTGTATGATATAATTATGTATCGGTTCCGGGCCACAGAGTTATGAGCCCTTTTGAGATGTTGTTGGAGGGCCGGGAGGTGGTTGCTGAGTGGTGATGGTGGCGGCACTGAAATCCGTG
>JAMOOZ010000255.1 GCA_027064885.1 Desulfurococcales archaeon | reverse complement strand
TGATATAGGTACGTGGTACTCTCCTGGTATCCCTAACACTGTTAAGATAGCTCCAGGGTTCGCGTATATCGTGTCGCCTGTTAAGCCAGGGAAGCAACGATGGATAATTAGCGGCGGTTGGGTAGGTATGGGTCTAAACCCAGGTACGCCTCTCAAGCACTTCTCGGGAACTGTAGTCATTATTGTTAAGTTTACTTAAAGTCTAAGCTTTATTTATTATTCTCTTAAAAAATTGTTTGAGCCTTCTACAATGCTATACCGCTAGTTCCACGCCGCTGGCTTTGCTTATCCGCAGTAGTTCAGCTAGTCCGAACCCTAGTATCACCCATCCTAAGGCGAAGAGTGCTGTGGCTATTGTGAATGGGTACTTGAAGTATGGTGCGTATGCGGTCACGACGTATCCTAAACCCATGGACGTTGATATCCAGAGGGATTGGATTGTCGGTACCGCAACTTCTTTCGGGTCCTCGGCTTTCTTCGTGTTTATTATGACTAGGTATATTGCTGATGAGGCTGTTATTATGCCTCCCAGCGTTAGGGCCAGATAGAAGCCCCTGTAGTTTCCTGCCGCGAACCCTAGGCCTATGGTTATCAGGCCTAGTACGAGCATTGCGGTCACGGCCTTAAGTGCTTCTGACTTCAGGTTCATGACTCACACCCCCTCAGAACCCGGTTTCCTTTTCTACCCACTCGCCGATCCCCCAAGGCACGCCTGCCTTATGAAGGGCCGTTATCAGCACTACGTACGTTACGAACGCCACTACTATGCCGTTAATTACTGGTGCGCCCAGCCCTATCGTGGACGTGTACCACGCGATGGCGCCGCCTAAGGCAACAGCAACGATCCCCGGTATGTTGATCGCGTAGTACTTTGTTCCTGGCCCGAACCTGTAGCGTTCCCTCGGGTTCTTAAGCCCCAGTACGAAGGGCCTGAAGATGTAGAAGTCAGCTATTATTACGGCGCCGACTGGCGGTATGAAGTACCCTAGCATCATCGCGAAGTTTATGAATGGCTGTAGGCTCATGCCCCACAGCCCAGCCCAAACACCAGCTATTAAAGTACCTATCCCGCCGAGTATGACTACCCAAGCCCTCTTGTTCAGCTTCCCGGTAGTGTTTATCCAGGCTAGTGCAGCACTCCATAAGTTGTTATCGTTGGTCGTCCACTGCCCGAGTATGGCGAGAAGTAGGGCACCCAGCCCTAACCCTATCTGCGCTATCGCAACTATCACGTTGGGTGAGCCAGTCAGTAACGTCATCACGCCGCCAGCGAAGAGTAAGGTGGTCATGAAGAACATCACATGCGCTGCCCATGCTACAGCTCCTGACCAAGGCTTCCTCCCGTACCTGGCGACGTCGGAGGTTATCACGGAGCCAGCCGCGTACACACCCACCACGTAGGTTATGCCCGCGCCTAGAGGCGCTATGACCTCCGGCTTGACGGTCCAGATCTTGCTGAACCCTCCCGCCAGGTCCACAGAGGCGAAGAACCCTATAACCACTAGGGTATACCAGAAGGGCACGGTTATGTAGCTGAGTATGGCCATCGCGCGGAAGCCGTAGTAGGCAGTCATCATCATCAGTAGCCCTCCCCAGATCGATGCTGCCGCTATGGAGGTTAACGGGTGGTTAGGGTAGATAACATTCACTGTAAGGCCGAATAACCAGGTCTCAACGGCGAACCACACCACGAGCGGTATGGCTGACACTATCATGTTACCTGCAAGCGACCCTAAACGCCCTAGTGGATACCTCAGTATCATGTACGTGTTAGCGCGTGTTGAGCCACCTACGTAAGCTATTAGCCCTCCGAATATCGCTAACACGGTGTTACCTAGTATCGCCACCTCAAGCATAGTTGCGGCGTCATACATCTTCGCCAGCGCGGAGCCAGCGAAGATCGCAGCGACCACGGCGAGGACGCCCATGTAGATCATGAATATGTTTAGCGTTGACTTAGTGTGTTCCTCGGGCACGGTTAGGGTTGCGAAGTCCCCGTACACATCCTTACCGCTGGCCTTGCCCACGGCCATCACCTTGGGAAATGATGTTTAGTTTATACTCTTTAAATGTTATTAAACAAAAACATTGTAAAAATTTGGCGATTCTCTAGAACTATTTATCCATTTACGCGGTAATTTAACATAATTGTTTAACATTATCGAAGCATTTGTAAATATTTTTTATTTAAAGAGAACAAACTTTTTAAACCAAAATCCTAAACGTAGAACCGAATCCCTGCTCCGGGGGTGAATCGAGACGGGATCATTTAGGCTAAATAAGCAGGATATCGAGGACTTGGCGGTCGGCGCCACTGTTCTGGGAACAGGCGGTGGTGGTGACCCGTATATAGGTAAGTTAATGGCTATTCAAGCAATAGAGAAGTATGGGCCAGTGGAGGTTGTTGACCCTGAAGACGTTGCTGACGACGCCTTCGTGGTTTCCGTTGCTGGTATGGGTGCACCAGTAGTCATGATAGAGAAGTTACCTAGCGGTAAGGAAGCTGGTGAGGCGCTCCTAAGTCTTGAGAGGTACTTTGGGAAGAGGGCTGACTACATAATAAGTATTGAGGCTGGCGGGATGAACTCAACGATACCGATCGCTACCGCGGCCAGGTTTAAGCGGCCATTAATAGATGGTGACGGTATGGGTAGGGCTTTCCCCGAGTTACAGATGGTTACTTTCCACTTAGTTGGTGTTAAGGCAACCCCCATGTCAATGGCTGATGAGAAGGGCAACTCAGTCATTCTCGACACTGTCGATAACTTCTGGGCTGAGAGGATAGCGAGGGCAATAACAGTTAAGTTCGGGGGTGTCGCGTGGATAGCAATATACCCAATGAGCGGCAGGCAATTCAAGGCAGGCGCGGTAAGGCACTCACTCAGCAAGGAGATAAGCATAGGTCAGGCCCTCCGGGAAGCGAAGGCCCGCGGCGCGAACCCCCTAGACGCGTTGCTGGACGCAACGAGAGGCTTCCTCTTGTTCAAGGGCAAGATAGTGGACGTGCTTCGAAGAGCTACGGGCGGGTTCGCTAGGGGGGAGGCGAAATTGGAGGGGCTGGAGGAATTCAAGGGCTCGGAGCTTACCATAAGGTTCCAGAACGAGAACTTAGTTGCTATACGCGACGGTACCGTCATAGCGTCAGTGCCGGACCTCATAACAGTCGTCGAGAAGGACTCGGCTAAACCAATAACCACCGAGAGGCTGAAGTACGGATTACGGGTAGCGGTCATAGGGATGCCCTGCGACCCGAAGTGGAGGACACCTGAAGCACTCAAGGTAGTCGGCCCTAGGTACTTCGGCTACGACATTGATTACGTACCCGTAGAAGAGGCGGTTAAGAGGATGGAGGTGTGATTCATGGCACGCGTAAGGGTAGGCATAGATGTGGGGAGCACCCACACAGACTCAGTAGCCGTGGATGAGAAAGGCAACGTGCTTGCCGCAGTGAAGGCTAGGACAACACCAGACGTAACCACAGGCATTATCGAGAGCCTCAAGAAGCTACTAGACACGAAGGCATTCGCAGTCGATGAAGTCGCTGCCGTAATGTTCGGAACGACCCACGTGCTGAACGCGATAATCCAGAGGAGAGGGCTAGGTAAGGTCGGCGTCATACGGATAGGGGCACCAGCAACCATGGCCATAGACCCCATGCTTGACTGGCCGGCAGACCTCCGCGACGCCGTAGGCAACCTTAAGGTCATCGTTAGAGGTGGGCATGAATACACGGGCGAGGAGATAGCGCCCCTCGACGAGGACGGCGTTAAGCGCGCGGCCAAGACCTTCGCTAAGGCAGGGGTTGACGCGGTAGCGATAACGGGGGTCTTCTCCATAGTTAACCCGGACCATGAACTGCGTGCTCGTGAGATAGTCGCTAAGGAATTAACCAACGTACCTATAGTGCTGTCACATGAGATCGGCAGTATGGGCCTACTGGAGAGGGAGAACGCATCCATACTTAACGCAGCCACAATAGGTGTCATGAAGAGGACGATAGAGTCCCTCAGGAAGAGCTTAGCCTCCCTAGGAATAGAGGGCGTCCCCATGTACTTCGCGCAGAATGACGGAACAACAGCTAAGTCAGAATTCATTGAGAAGTACCCCGTATTCACGGTGGTTGCCCCCATATCCAACAGCATAAGAGGGGCGTACGTCCTCACTGGAATACCTGACGCGATAGTCGTCGACACTGGAGGAACGACGAGCAATATAGGCGTACTGACGAAGGGATACCCCAGGGAAGCCCTGGAAGTGGAGATAGGCGGGGTCAGAACGAACATAAGGTCACCTGACGTCGTTGCCGTCGGCGTTGCGGGAGGCTCCATAGTTAGCGTCGGGCCTGAGGGCTCCGTTAGGGTAGGTCCGGTGAGTGTGGGCTACGAGCTCATTGAGAAGGGCATTGCGTGGGGCGGCGATGTACTCACAGCCACCGACGTAGCCCTAGCTAAGGGTGTGATGAAGATAGACGACCTTCGCTGCGATCCGGAAAGACCTGCTAAGTTGGTCCCTAAGGAGGTGATTGACGCCGCGTACGACTACATGGTCAGAACCATTGAGGAAGCCATAGATAAGGTGAAGACCTCAGCAGAACCAGCAACAGTTATCCTGGTGGGTGGCGGGTCCCTTATGTGGCCAAGGAAGCTTAAGGGTGCGAAGGAAGTCATAAGGCCAGAGTACGCGCAGTCAGCCAATGCGCTAGGGGCCGCCACAGCCCTCGTAGGGTCAGTGGTGGAGAAGGCGTTCTCCTACGACCATGTAACCAGGGAGGAAGCCATAAGGATAACGTCGGACGAGGCCAAGCAGAAAGCCATCGAAGCAGGCGCTGACCCAGCGAGTATCGAGGTAGCTGAGGTTGAGGAAATAGCGTTACCCTACCTGCCAGGCAATGCCGTGAAGGTCAGGGTAAAAGCCATAGGTAAGCTGAAGCTCTAGGTTATTCCTTCAAAAGCCTCTCAGCAATCACGCTAACGTCCCCATACATCCGCGATCTCTTCAAAGCATCAACGTCTCCTACAACCTTATCTATGTCCTCATCGAAGCGGACTTTACCGAGGAACTTTACGTGGAGCTCCTTAGCTAGGTCGGCGATGACGCTTGAGTCGTTGCGAGCCATGTTCTCGACGACGCGGATTGACTCACCCTTAACAACCTCTGTAAGTAGCTTCAGCAACCTCTTCACGGAAGCCATGGTTAGCGGGCTGGGCGTCGCGACAACTAGCGGCTCGTACTTAGGGAAGTAGCTCAGTACGTCTAGAACCTCATCACCGATACCGGGGGGTGTGTCGATTACTAGGAAGTCGAGGTCGCCCCAAATAGTGACTGCGAGCACCTCCTTAACGACGTTATCGATTTCCCAACCCCTCAGCGGTAGTGGGTTCTCGCCAGAGTAGTACGCGACACTCATGAACTTAACCCCGCCCATGAGCGGGGGCACCACACCCCTGTCTTCCTCCGGGAACTTACTTAGGTCGGCACCAAGCACTACGTGAGCCGTCGGGTTAGTTACGTCCAGGTCCAGCAACCCTACCCTCGCCCCACGCCCGCTCAGCGCCAAGGCAAGAAGGCATGAGAGTAAAGTCTTGCCGACACCACCCTTAGAACTCATGACCGGCACGACCCTAGCGACGCGCGCTAACCTCCTCCCAATCACCGCTAACCTAGGGTCGCCTTGAGCGATCATCACTCCCAACTCACCTCCTCAACCCACACGCCTCTACCCTTAATCACCTCGAAGTCCCTCGACCCACACTTAGGGCACTTAAGGTAGGAGTGAACGACCTCGGGAACGAAATGTATAGCCTCACGCACCTCCTCCTCCAACCCAACTTCCTTAAGCAACCACTCATGCCCACACTTCCTGCACTTAAGGACACAGTCCTCCCGCTTAAGAGCAACATCACACTCGACACCCTCAGACTTCATGATTTCCTCCAACGCAAACTTAAGGACTTCCTCATCCGCCGCTTGAAGCTCGCCAAGCCTCACCACGACGCGGACTCGCTTAGCGTTAGGAGCAACCTTGAACACGTAATCCGCTATCGCCTCAGCTAAAGCCCACTCGTGAACCAAGCATACACCCACATACTACGCGCACAATTCTAAAATAGGGTTTCCCTCGAAAACTCTCACAAGCTATCGAAACCACGCCGCTTAGCGCTCCTTACCCAATATCGCTACCAAGATTTTGCGGGGCCATGACCATTTACTACTAATTAACTTAGAATTCAGATCTCTTTGCATTCTTACCTTACAATAGATATAGTTAGTGACAGTACCTTGAAGACCGATGAAGATCCGATAAGGCTTGACACTCTCGAGAATCTCTTTAATAACCTAGTACCCTAAAGCTATTATGGTAGAATTCAGAATGGGTAACGCATCAATGGTCGGCGTGGTTCTTGCGATACTCGTAGCGGTGGTTACAGGGGTGACGTTATTCACGTATCTTCACGGAACCGTAGCTAAACCCGGTGATTCTGCCGTGGCGCCGACCTCCATGCATGTAGAGAAAATAAAGATCCTAAATTCAGGCGGGTTAGCCTTCTACATCGCGAACGATGGCAGTACCACCTTAACCGTGGATGAGGTAATGTTCATCGAGCCAGGCACAGGGAAAGTCCTCCTAAGTCAGAAAGTGAAGCCCGTTAGCATACCGCCCAGCAATGTGGGTGAGGTAGTCGTACCTGCAATATACTTGATCAGGGTAGCGCAGGTGGGGGAGAACGCCGTGGTAAGGTTATACGGGAGTAGCGCTAGTGGAGCACAGGTAATGTCGATCGCCCCAATAATAGTGGACTCCAAGACAATCAGAAAAGCCGTGTCGGTCGGCGCTAAAGCACCTAAGCTGGCGTTCCTAGCCAACACATTATCAACGGTACCCGATAGAACGCATTGGGTAGTCTTCGACTACGTTACGGGGGAGTACTGGCTGTACAGCAACTACAGCGTGACGAACCCGCCTCAACTCGTGGAGCACGGGTACGCACCAATACTCTACGGTGTGAACGCCTACACGATAACCACATCCTGGGTATCCTTCGCTGACCGCCCTGTAGATTCACCAATAGTGATCGTTATCAACCCGACATACGCCAAACGTGACTGGGACTTCAACTGGACCGACCCACACGGCACATTCACGTTCCACTTAGAGAAGCTCAGCGGCGACGTAGTTGT
>JAMOOZ010000254.1 GCA_027064885.1 Desulfurococcales archaeon | reverse complement strand
AGGTGTTCGCAACCCCGACTGGGAGCTCTACGGGCACGTTAGTCGGCGCCCTTATCACGGTCTCCCCACGCTCCTTAATCCCCACGATGAACGTGGGGCCCGCTGCCGAGAGCCTCACCGTGTCGCCTTCCTTAAGTTCCCTGCGCTCCCCCCTCCCTAGCTTAGCGCCGTTGATGAACGTGCCGTTTCTCGAGCCCTTCCCTGTCGGTCCGTGGTCAATCACAATGAGTCTCTCCACACCTTTCTCTCCCTTCCTCACGACCAGCTTAGCGTGCCTCCTGCTCACGGTGAGCGACTTGAAGCCCGTGAGCGACACCTCCCCTTCCCTAACGGGGGGTGAGGCAGGGTATATGAGGACGTCGAACGGGCTTAAGCCCTCAATAATGGGTGTGAGCGTCCTTAGGTCCTCCGACGACGGCCTGCCTAGGAAGTACTCGGTTCTCCGCAGAATGAATTCACGGTCCTTGCCCTTAACGCTCCACATGAGCACATAATTAGCTGTCATTACCTAGCCCTCCATCATCATGCAAATTATGTCATCAAGAATATCTCAATAATTATGAACTTAAAACTAACCTTTTAACGTGGCTGGTCTCCTTAACGCGGTTAAGCTACCTACGGAAGCTTCCCTCACACATTGAGGTAATTATAATTATTCGGAGTTAACTACTTGAGTTAGTTGTGCGGTGTCGTGGGTTCGTAGTGTATGAGCACCTCGACCACACGTCCTGACCCCAGGGCTTTCTTGACGGTTTCCTCGACCCGCTCAGCCACCCTATGCGCTTCCTCCACGCTTAGATCGGGGTCTACGTGTATCTTCATGTCGACGTAGTACATTCCTCCGTACGACCTTACCTTAACGTCATGTACTTCCTCGACACTATCTACACTAAGGGCAACCCTCTCAACAATGCGTACTAGTTCCTTCTTGAGATTAGGTCTAGCATGGCGTTCTTCACGATCTCGAACCCTTCCTTTAGCTGTCCACACAGCCGTGTTAATGCATATTGCCATTAATGCTTCCCTAACCTCAGCTTCCCTAGGGTCTGCGCTACTATTCCTGCTCAACACTGACGTAACCTAACGAGGTTCGTCAAGCATGGCTAAAACCCTTATTGCATGTGCATTACGTCCTTGTTCTTCACTGGGTTTACAAGCCTAGATCCGTGGGCGTTACGACTGCTTCATCGCCCTCGCTCTCTCTAGCAACTATTAAGTACTTCACGCACTTGAACCTCTTAGTAAAGCCTAAGTACTCAGCCTTCCTTTCAAGGTCCCTTAAACACCTTGTGATGTCCTGC
>JAMOOZ010000253.1 GCA_027064885.1 Desulfurococcales archaeon | reverse complement strand
ACTCAACATCATCCGGTGTTGGAAAGAGGCTAAAATAAGGAACAGCATTTCTTGGCGCGTTATCCCTATAAAATAAAATTGCTTGCGCCCCTCTCCGGCACATCTCCAAGTACTTCTCTAAACCACCCCACTTTGTAAGAACAACACCGTCCAGCACATCAGGTAGATCATTACCTCTAACCACAATTAACTCTCCTTCAAACTCGCCTCCGGGGCTATGGGCTACGACGCTAGTGGGCACGGCATTAAAGGAGGAGATCATGTAACTAACAGGTTCAACGATAGTTAGTTCTGAGGATCTAATCCACCACCCCGTGAGCGGCTCGAACCAATTTGGCGGGTCATTATAGCTGAATTTTATTAGCTCAACGTCAGCACCTGCATTAAGGGCAATATCCCTTAAGTAACGGGCAGCGTCGACGATTTCCTTTGATCCTTGAATCCTGTGGAATGAGGATAGCTCGGCAGCAACGCGCGTGAATCTAACCCAAGATAGGCGTCGCCTTAAGTCTTGAAGCAAGCCACCTAGCATGGTGTCAGCACCGTAGTAGCTACATACCTTACGTTAACGATAAGGTAAAAATTGTTTCTGAGACCATAGCGTATCATTAACCTCGATTATTCCAGCCCAACACGTTTAGCAAAGTCAAACACGGTCAATGATACGACTCTGTTGTTCTTGATCCGTACCACTATGTCGTTCTCTGTTAAGAAAGATTCATCAGCGTCTTCTATGTCGTATCCGAAATTTATGTAGAGGATATCATTCTGTTTGTCGTATTCGAACCAAATGTTGTTTAGATCCCCTATTCTTAGCTCCTTAAGTTCTTCCCTCATTCCTTAGCCCCTTATTCTCTGTACGTGCATTAAGCTTTAAATTCCTACCATTGAACACCCTATGGTGTTGTGCGGGTGGTGGTGAAATCAAAGCTACTAAAATGCGAGGAAATATGTTCAGATTTCTGCGCATCTAAGTCCGGGGATGAATATTCAGCATGCATAACGGAGTGTTTTAAACAGTGCATAGCCACCGATAAAAGTTAAGTCTGCTGCCCGAGCAGTAAGTAGTGGGAAAAGCAGAAAGTTATGTTCCAAGATCCCAGCTTGACAAGTACTTTCTCTGTTCTTCGGTCAGTGCATCTATTTCGATACTCATCGCCTCGAGCTTTAACTTCGCTATGTCTTCATCAATCTTTCTTGGAAGCGTGTATACACGACGCTGAAGGCTATTCCTGTTCTCCACAATATACTTGACAGCATATGCTTGGTTAGAGAAACTCATATCCATGACTTCACTTGGGTGGCCCTCAGCAGCGACCAAGTTGACTAGGCGCCCCTCAGCCAGTAGGTATAGGCGTCTCCCGTCCTTCAGCGTGTACTCAGTAACATACTTCCTTATAGTCCTCTTTCTTACTGCGATCTCCTCCAGATCCTTTACGCTGACCTCAACATTGAAGTGCCCAGCATTAGCCAGTATTGCTCCGTCCTTCATCTTAAGCATGTGTTCCTTAACGATGACGTCCTTATTGCCCGTCGCAGTAACGAAGATGTCCCCAAGCTCGGCAGCCTTGCTCATTGGCATGACCTCGAAACCGTCCATGACGGCCTCTAATGCCCGTATCGGGTCAACCTCAGTAACGACGACACGCGCCCCCATACCGCGAGCCCTTAAGGCTATTCCCCTACCAACCCATCCATACCCGGCAACAACGAATACCTTGCCGGCGATCAGTATATTTGTTGCCCTTAAGATTCCGTCGATCGTGGACTGCCCTGTCCCGTAACGATTATCGAATAGGTACTTCGTTAGAGAGTCGTTAACGGCTATGACGGGGTACTGTAGCCTCCCTTCCCTCTCTAAAGCCCTTAGCCTTATTACACCCGTGGTCGTTTCCTCGGTTCCTCCCCACACGTTCCTCCCTATCTCAGCACCCTCTGAGTGTAGGTATGCGTGAAGGTCGGCGCCATCATCCAGAATGATGTGGGAACCGATACTAGCAACTCGCTTTATGCACCAGTAATACTCCTCAGGCTTCTGTCCTCTCCACGCGTACACATGTATGCCATCTTCAGCTAATGCAGCGGCAACGTCGTCCTGTGTTGAGAGTGGGTTGCTGCCGGCAAGCCAAACCTCAGCACCGCCAGCCTTGAGGGTCCTCACGAGCGCCGCGGTTTCCTTAGTGACGTGAAGTACAGCAGACACCCTTAACCCCTCTAGAGGCTTACTCCTACTGAATTCCTTGCGAATACTCATCAGGACCGGCATGTGATGCTCAGCCCACTCTATCTGAACCCAGCCATCCTTAGCTAGGTCAGGGTTTGCGATCCTATATCCTTCCGACATTGTGTTCGCCAGGTCTTAATGGGCTTCAACTGTTTAAAGGAATACCCACGTTCAGGTGTGGCTCCATAGGAACAACTTAGTTTATTATATGAATATGTGTCCTTAGAATAATGATTAAGGTGACACGAATGCATGAGGTAGATAGTTTTTAATATCACGAATCCGTAACTATAGAATGAGGGTGTATAACTATGGTTCAGGGCTTCTGTGTTAAGTGCAGGAGGAAAGTTGAGATCAAGAACCCCAAGGAGGTCACGCTAAAGAACGGCAGGAAAGCAATAAAGGGTAAGTGCCCCAGGTGTGGCACTACAGTCTACGTCTTTGTTCCCAGCAAGAAGAAGAAGTAGGTTAGGCCTTAATCATAGGCAGTCCTACCTCACTAAATGATTGACTTTTTCACTTAAATCAACATTAACTCCTTAACCAGTCAACATCAATAACATTACGTTTATGCGTCCCTTCAAGATAAACAAAAGTGGGCCTATGAACGTAACCACCGACTCTGAAAGTCGAATGATCCTCATTACTTATGATGAGGTCCTGCGATGGTGAGGCCCTTCCCATGATTAACGATCTTCAGTAAATAATGAATCTAAACGAAAGAAAATTAAGCCATTACCGTAAAAATTAGAGGCGAGTGGAATTGCGTGTAAGCATAATTCAAATGCGCGTAATTGACGGTGACGTCCAAACAAACATTGCACGCGGACTGAAGTTGATCAGGGAAGCCACCGAAAACTCTGACTTCATAATTCTTCCTGAACTTTGGACCACGGGTTATGACTTTAGTGCAATAATGAAGTACGCGGAAGGCGAGGGTAAGGGGTGGTCCAACAAGTTGCTTAGAGTCATCGCTGAGGAGTATGGGATATACATAGTCTCGTCAACACCTCTTAAGGAGAACGGTAGGCTGTATGATGCAGCCTTCCTCATAGGGCCTGATGGCATCATAGGTACCTACAAGAAGATACATCTTTTCAGACCATACGGCGAGGACAAGATATTTACAGCTGGGAACGAGTTAGGTTACTTCAACACGTCCTTCGGTGGTGTGGGTGTAGCAATATGCTATGACTTGAGGTTCCCTGAACTCTTCAGGCTACTCGCCAAGAAAGGCGCTAAGGTAATATTTGTTCCCGCATCATGGGGAGCGCCACGCGCCCTACAATGGAAAACATTACTCAGAGCGCGGGCTGCAGAGAATCAAGTATTCATGGTCGGGGTCAATAAGGTGGGAGAGAGTAAAGCCACAGGCGAACACTACTCAGGAGATTCCGCCGTTTATGACCCATTCGGCTTCGAGTTAACACACTCGGAGGAAAGCGAACAAGTATTAACTGTAAACATAGATTTGAGGGCAGTAGATAAGATAAGGGAGATGCTCCCAATATGGTATGATAGGAGGACTGACCTCTATGGCATCGGAAGCACGTGGGGAGTCCAGGACCCCGGCTGGGGAAAGGAGGCCTCAGAAACCCCAAACACCGAACAAACGTAAGCAACTAGCCCTAATCGTCGTAATGGCAATTATAGCGGCAAGCATAGTAGTTGCTTTCGCCTACTACGAATACAGCTACGAGTCCCGCATCATAGACTACATCTCAGATGAATGTTGGTACGTGAGCGCAGCAAGAAATATCCTTAGGGTGTACTTCGGCCTCATACCCCACGGCCCATGGGGCGGCGTTATGGCCACGGTTGAGTTAGAGAATCCGCCTTCATCAAGCACCTATGATGATTGGGTGAATCAAGCCGCACGTTACATCGAGAGCATCGGCGGGAAGGTAGTGAAAAGTAATGATTACTACGCCTTCAAAGATGACGGGAACTTCCTCCCTGCTGTGTGTGTTGTGGTGCCTCCGCAGAACGTGTCACTACTTAAGGACGTTCCTCATAGCGTCAAGCACGCGATAGGTTACTGTTATCCTAATGCCAGGGGGATACTTGACTACATGAATTTCGAGCACCCGCCCCTCGTCAAGTACCTTATTGGATTAGCCATGATCACCGTAGGCGACCACCCATCCTATTGGCGAGTACCCTCGATCATAGCGGGTTGCTTAATACTCGTGATGATGTTCCTAGTCCTAAGGAAGATATGCGGTGGGGTAGTTGGCGCGGCTCTGGGCTTAGTAGCAATGATCTTGACAGCGTTCGATATAACCTTCAGGTCCTTAAGCATGGTGGCGATGCTCGACATATTCGTGGCGTTATTCACCTACATGACCTACTACATGACTGTAAGGGGAAGCCTAGGCGGGTCGGCAGTGGCTCTAGGCCTAGGATTCGTTAGTAAGTTCAGCGGTGCCTTCCCAGGATTACCTGCCTTAGTGGCATGGCTTAAGAGCAAGGAAAAGCCGGCTAGGACATTACTCTATCTCATATACGTCCCTGTAATCATACTACTCATACTGTCCATACCCTTCATAGTTCATGACGGTTTCATGCAGTGGTGGAACTCATCTATAGCTGGCGCAATACGCTGGCACCTAAGCGTTAAAACCACTGGCGGTCCTCCCCAAGCAATGCCATGGGACTGGATCATAGGGAGGAATCCATTCCCGCTTCACTACACGTGGGACGCCAAAGCCAATAAGTGGGTTGCTGACCTAGTTGCTAGGGGGAACCCAATACTCTACATGGCACTCGTGGCGTTATCAGCGTACATAATACCTAAGATCAAGGAACTACCGGACAGGGGCCTCACGTACGGCTTCACTTGGGGCACGTTCTTCATGTACGTGCTAATATGGTTCCTAGGATCTAAGACTCAATACAGCTTCTACTCAGTGCAGGTAGTACCCCTCTTCTACACACTGCTGGTCCTGGAGGTGTACTACCTACTTAATACGCCTAAGAACATAGTGGAGGTTGCTAAGGGCTGGAAGGACTGGATCTTGACCGCCTGGGACTGGCTAGCAGGATACGTCGAGATAAAGATCTCAGTAACTGTTAGGAGAGTGAAGCCAGAAGAGAAAAAGGAGGAAGAGGAGACGAAGGAAGGAGAAGAATCCCAAGGCCCGGAGGGGACTGCCAACGAGGATACTCAAGCCAGTAAGGAAGGTGAATTAAGGCCTAACGAGGAAAGCGTGGCTGAAAGTTAATTAATGAAACTTCATTCATTTGATGACGCCATTCAGCAGTAATTCAGAGGTATTATTTGCTTTGTTTAACACTCACGCATGTGTTCTCAAACAATACTTTTTAATGCGTACCTAATATGGGTTCGGTGGTCATAGGTGACTAAGAAGTACGTATTCGCGTTCGAGGAAGGTGACTGGAAGAACAAGAAGTTACTCGGAGGTAAGGGAGCTTCACTAGCGCAGATGACGCAACTGGGCCTCCCAGTCCCTCCGGGATTCACTATAACTACTGAGGCATGCCGTGACTTCTATGCGCCTAGGAAGGAGGAGATCGATAGGATCGTGAAGGAGCTTGAGCGTAATCCGCCACCTCAGGTTAGGGACGAGTTAATTAAAAAGATCTGGGATATAATTAACTCTCTCGACCTTCCGGAGGGCTTAATGGATCAGGTCAAGGAGTATATGAAGAAGCTTGAGGAGAAGACAGGCAAGAAGTTTGGCTTCCCGGATAACCCACTCCTCGTGTCAGTAAGGTCTGGTGCCGCGGTCTCGATGCCCGGCATGATGGACACTGTGCTTAACTTAGGTCTCAATGATACGGTCACACCTGGCCTAGCTAGGCTGGCGGAGAACGAGTGGTTCGCTTACGACGCGTACCGTAGGTTCCTAGCGATGTTCGGCAGGATCGTGCTCGAGATATCCGAAGAGATCTTCGACAAAGAGTTTGACAAGCTTGATGAGGAGTTCAGGAAGGAGGCTGAGGAGAAGTTTAAGGACGAGATCGAGGCTGTGAAGAAGCAATTCCCGAAGTATACCTTAAGGCTTGACGCGCAGCCTCCTAAAGAAATAGCCCCCAAGACCTGGGAACTCGCCGTCAAGTACCTCAAGAAACTTGTGGAGATATATAAGGATGTGATTCAGAAGCACTGGGGCACCTTCCCGCAGGACCCGTGGAAGCAGTTAGAGCTGGCGATTAAGGCCGTGTTCAGGTCGTGGATGAACCCCAGAGCTATCTACTACAGGATAGCTAACAACATAACTCCCGACATTGCGGACTGCACCGCCGTCAACATAGTGACTATGGTCTTCGGTAACATGGGATGGGACTCAGGAACGGGCGTGTACTTCACTAGGGATCCCGCAACTGGTGAGAACAAACCTTACGGTGAGTTCCTGCCCAACGCTCAGGGCGAGGATGTGGTTGCAGGCATCAGGACCCCGTTACACCTAGATGAACTCAAGGCTAGGATGCCCAAGATCTACGACCAGCTAATCGAGGCAGGAAAGAAACTGGAGAGGCTAAATAAGGACGTGATGGACATCGAGTTCACCATCGAGAGGGGCAAGCTGTACTTCCTGCAGAACAGAAGAGCTAAGATGACCCCCGTTGCTAGGGTAAAGACTGCCGTAGACATGGCTAAGGAGGGCATCATAACTAAGGAAGAGGCCCTCCTCAAGGTATCCCCCGACGTCGTGCTGAAGCTCCTCTACCCGAGGATCGACCCAAGGGCAAAGGTCGAGCCCATAGCTAAGGGGCTACCGGCATCACCTGGTGCCGTGAGCGGCCAGGTAGTCTTCCACCCAGACGATGCCGTGGAGTGGGCTAGGAAGGGCAAGAAGGTCATCCTAGCCAGAATCGAGACCAAGCCCGACGACGTACACGGATTCTACGCGGCAGTCGGCATACTAACGTCAAGGGGTGGCATGACCTCCCACGCTGCAGTGGTTGCTAGAGGCATTGGCAAGCCCGCAGTCGTCGGTGCTGAGGCCATAAAGATCGACTATGAGAAGAAGGAGTTCAGGGTAGGCGATGTTATAGT
>JAMOOZ010000252.1 GCA_027064885.1 Desulfurococcales archaeon | reverse complement strand
GCCGTGAATACCTTCAAGGATTATGAGCACCTCCTTAACCCCTGCCCTCCTGGAGAGGTCTACTAGGATGAAGTGCTTGAACGTTCCTAGAGCCACCTCCCCATTAACTACGGGGGCGGCGGCGAACTTACCTACGAGGGCTTCAGCTAGTGCTGGGTTGGCGCCGCAGTACTCCCTAATAACCCTCTCTAAGTCCTTCATTAGTCCGGGCTCGTACTCGATCATCGTTACTGAGCACCCGGGCTCGGGAGTGAAGACAGCCACTAGGCCCTCCTTCAGCCCCTCAACACGCACTACGTCCTTGACCGTCTCCGTCAGGTCCTCCACGCCGTAACCGCTTGACTTGATCCGCACCTTAACGACCTTAACTAGGGTTTCCCCACTCACGCGCGCTCACCTCCCCCATTGAGTCATCAATGATTAAGGGCTTGATGAAGTATATACGTTACCCTTATTAGCTTTCCTAACAATTAATGTTAGGGATTAAACATGTTAAGGATTGGAAACCTAATCAACACGCGGGACACGGCTAAAGAACCCGCACTAGCTAAGGCCGAGTCCCACACCCCGAAAATAGAGGCACCAGACACGGTGAAGGTGGGCGAGCCCTTCAGGGTTAAGGTGAGGGTAGGGCCCCACCCATCAATGCCTGGGCACCACATAGCGGAGGTAACCATATACTTCAGCAGGGAAGGCAAACCATTCAACCCGGTGAAGGTAGCCACCATAACCTTTGAACCAGGCATCACGGAACCTGAAGCCGAGGTAGTGATGAAGGTCGACGGGCCTGGAACGATCCACGCTGTAGCCTACTGCAACCTCCACGGACTCTGGGAAGGAACGAAGGAAATCAAGGTAGAGTAACCTAGCAAAACATCACCCAGCAACTCAAGCCTAAAGCACGGGTGCGGGGTTGGGTTGACGGTAGTGATGGTTGAGCGCCCCATCAAGCCCGGTGAGGTTCCTGAGCACGTGGCTGAAGTGCTGGCAAAGCTCATTAACACCTACAATAAGTACCACGCGCCGGAAGCCGTAGCGAGGCTCGAGAAGATTGAGGCGCTGAACCCAGAGAACGACCTGTACTTGATTAGGGTGAGGTTCAAGGGGAGCTTCTGTACTACCTGCGGCATTAGGGACTGGGTTGAGGACCTAGCCTACCTGGGTGAGTCCCTAGGAATTGAGGCCAGGTTAGAGGAGGTCATCGAGCCCGAAGGTGTTGAGGATGAGCGCGTGGGTTACTTCATAGTTAAGGTGCCTAACCCCGCACCCGAGGTGAGGGCGTAAGGTGATTTGGAGGGTGAGTGAGCCAGGTATTGAC
>JAMOOZ010000251.1 GCA_027064885.1 Desulfurococcales archaeon | reverse complement strand
TGTACTCCCATAGCTCTCCGTGGCTCGCTAATTTTCTTCCTTCCCTCCACTCCGCATAGGCCTTGACAGCTAGGGCAGCGGCACACCATGCCTTCTCCGCCGCCTGCCTAACGTTACCGCCCTCCAGCTCCTCACGGGACTGCTGCAGTAGCTCCTTAGCAGACTCGATGTACTCCACCGCCCTGTCCTTGGGATCTAGGCCCTGGGTGATGAGTTCAATAAGGTACTCCTCGCTAGTGACGCCGAGCCTGCGGGCTTCCTCCCTAATACGCTTAGCAACCCTTTTCGGCACAGTAATTGTAGTGTTCAACAACCGCACCCCCACACGATACAGTACTGTAAGTAGGGAAATAACGATTGTCACATATGTTGTTACTAGGAAGTTAACTCTCAGCAGGTAGTACATCACTAAACGGGTTAATTTCGTTCCCGTTTCTTAAGTAGCGTAGGTTCCTCGCCGCCGAGATCCGTTGGCTTCAGTGTTTCCCTGGGCCACTTAGCTATGATGTAGCCGTGCCTGCTTGATTTACCTGGGATGAAGTCCACGTCCTTAAAGAACGCCCAGGTTATGGCTGCTACTGACGCTATGTCCCAGAAGTACACCTTCATCCTAGTGGTTTCACGGCTTGTTAGGTCTACGAGGACCCTGCTCACGTACCCGGTTATTGGGTCCCTGCCCTCATGCACTGTCACCGTGACCCTATCCTCACTGACGAGTTCGGGCATTACGTACTGGTACCTGTTCGCCAGGAATATTCCCGCGTGCCTATCGAACTCCTCAATCACGAGGACCCCGTCCGCAACTAGGTTTGAGGCTACCCCTGAGACCACCTTCATTAGGTCCCAAGGGCTGAAGTGTGGTGTCGATAGACCCCAGAGCACCGCTAGGTCGGCGTTGAGGTTAGCGTCATGCATCCTCGTCACGTCCAAGGCTAAGGTTTCGGGCTTGACCCCGATCTCCTCCTCAATGAATTTCCTCGCTACGCTCAGTGCCTCCTCCCTCAAGTCAATGACGATTACCTCCGGCTTAACGCCCTTCTCCCTGAGGGCTTTAGCGAGAGCTGCGCCAGCAATTCCGGAGCCTCCGCATACGTCCAAGATCTTGACTGAGTCCTTACCCTTCAGGGTTGCCGAGAACCATTCGTGGTTGATGATTTTCTCGGCCTCCTTGATCGTTCCCTCATACCTAGCCCTGCCCTCACAGGTGTAGGGGTCTCCGGGCCAGCCTAGGAGGTTGTAGAGCCTGCTTAACTCTCCTGAGGCCAAGGTTAGGCACCGTTCTCTAATAATTACCTGAGCAACTAATGAGTGTTTACGTGGATTGGGGGCACCACCTTAAATTAGGTGCCCTCAATCCTTGTAGGGAGGGTGCTGGGGTCGTGCTGTCGATTCAGGAGAGGTTAGTGCTTTCGGTAGTGTTCTTTGTTGTTGGTTTAGTGCTGGGTAGGAAGGGTGTTAGGGGCCCGTCGAAGGTTCTTGGTAAGGTGCTGCTTTACGTGGTTCTCCCTTACCTGATGATTTACGGTATAGTGTATACCTCGATGACCTTAGTTAAGTCCGTCACGTTAATTGCTGTTGCTTACGTGGCTATCTCAGCCGTGGCGATCCCGTTAATCTACCTTAAGCTACTGGGAAGAGGACCTGGTGTTGGGGCCGCGATGATTTCCTCGGCCTTCCCGAACGTGGGTTTCCTCCCGACACCCTTGATGCTCCTCCTCTACGGAGACCCTATGCCAGCAGTGCTTTACGCCTCAATGTATAATGTCGCGTCCGCCCCAGTCATACCCGTCCTAGCAAGCATTGGAGGCGAGTCTAAGCCCACCGCCTCCCTCATCGTTAAGAGGGTCTTCACATTCCCCTTCACGATAGCAGCTATAATAGCGTTCACAATCAGGTTCACCCTACATCCCGCACCGCTGGCACCGCCTCCCCTCCCATTAATTAAGGACGTGTTCAGCGAGGCCAACATCGCGTCCTTCCTGATAGTGGGTGACGCGATAGCTAGGTCGCGCTTCAGCTTTAGGAGGGAGGTCCTTGCTGTGATGGGGTGGAGGCTTCTTGCCTCGCCAGTAATGCACTTAGGGCTTTTAGCGGCAATAGCTTCCCTCAACCTGCCGGCGGTATGGGTTGCTGGAATACTGATCGAGTCCTTCATGCCTCCGGCAACGATGAACTTAGTCTACGCGATGATGTACGGGCTTGACGAGGAGGTGGTGGCTGTCTCGATAGCGTACGTAACGCCGATAGCCTTAGGGTTAGCTATCCTGGTTAGGTTCCTCATCCCGGCGTGATCGCTTAGGCCGGGGAAAAACGTTCCTTAAACCCTTAACCAGCCACCCTCACATCCAGTATCCTTGAGCCTCCCTTCCCCACCATCTTGAGGACATAGCACTGGCTGGGGCCATTGTTCGTGTCTATAATTACCCTGCCGTCAGTTAGGGTGAGGTTACCCACTACTAGGATATTCTTGCTGAGTAAGTACGCGCTCCCCTCACCCCTCAGCATCAGGAAGAGCAACGTCTTATTCACTATGGTCCTAAGGTTAGCCTCTAAGGTTACCCTATACTCCGGCAGGGTTAAGCCACTCGAGAAGGTCACGTACCTCACGAAGCTCGCCTGCACCCGCGTGGACATTAGGGCCTCGACGAGCACCCTACCCACGTCCTTGATCACTACTGTCTTATTGCCTTCCTTAATGATGAGGGAGCCGTCCGATGAGTTAAGGGTTATTGAGGCGCTCTCCCCCTCCCTCACCACGCTCACGTGCACCGGTAAGCCCGCGTTATCGAACCTCATGACCTCACTAACGTTCATTTCCTTCCCCATCGACATTGAGGTAATGTTCAGCGTCACCGTCATGAAGCCCTCATGCCAATTCAGTATACCTCCGAAGACACTGTTGAAGCCTATGTTAGTGGTTGCGGCACCTACTAACCCTACCGCGGATTTGTTCATGGGGACCACGTTAAGGTGAGACCTAACCTTGAAGCTCGCCGCCTTAACGCTGAAGGTCACGCAGGATCCGTTACCCCCGCTTGGTGGGGCCGCTAGGGTTAGTGGTGTGAGCTCGGCCGTAATGTTGTACACCTTCGCAACCGGTGTGTTGATAGCGACTAGCATCATGTCTGAGAAGGATGTTAAGGCGTTCCTCAGAAGGGACTCCGTTGCAGCCGTCACCGACTCGCTTGAGTTTGCCCACCCCTTCGTGTGTGCCGGGATGCCGGCAAACCACAACATGACCGCTAACGCCACCCTACTCCTAAGGAGCCTTGTTGCTAGAGCATTGACTGTGGCGTCGTCCCTGAGCACCGAGGGCTTCGGGGTAGTAGTTACTGTCTTCGTAACCGTTGTTGTTCTTACGATCGTTGAGGTCGTTGTGCTCACTACAGTCTTCGTGCTGGTGACCGTAGTCGTCACGGGGCTCGTGACGGTCTTCACGCTCGTCACGGTCTTTGCCGTGGTTGCGGTTACGGTCTTAGTCACGGTTACGGGCTTCTGGTAAGTGCTTACGAACCAGTACGTCGAGGCTGAGGCTACAGCCGCCACAATAATTATGATTACCGCCACAGCAAGTACTCGAGCACTACTCAACACTGAGCACCACCTCATTAAAGAGACAGAGGATATAAGTATTATTTATGCAGTACTGGGAAAAACCACAACTAGCCTACCGATCAGCCGCTTACCTCAAGCGTTGGGGGCTCACCTTACGCTCACGGCCGTGACTCTAGCGTGCGTTACTACGGGTTCCTTGAGGTAGCGACAGTAAGTGTTACCACCCACGGCAACACTTACTTGCAGGCTATCTATTGAGTTCATAGTGAAGACCAGGACGTTACTGCCTATGAGGTATGCGAGCCCACTATAGTTCAGCTTTATGGCGAAGGTGACGTTTTCAACCTTCACCCTCACGTTGCCCGTCATAAAGACCCTGTACTTTGGAGCTATAACGTTACCCGCTATCCTGTCATTCCCGTCGTAGGTGACGGTAATGTTAAGTGACTTCAGAATTTCCTTCAGCGCGGGCTCTACACCCTTAATCACTTTGATGGTGCTGCCACTCATCTTAATTATTAGGGCGCCGTTGGAGGCGTTTATGCTTGCTTCATGCATGATGCTCCCGAACTTCACGTTCATTACTACTGGTATATTATCGCGGAGTACCTGCAGGGTACGTACTAGCGTAACGTTAGCGCCCGCAGAGATCTCTGAAGTCCCAATCATCCTTAATATGTTCTTATCCACAACCATCACGCCTTCACTAGTGCTTGGACCTCCCACCGGGAGCTTACTGGTGGTCTTCGCAGCAATGGCTGACGAGTTAATGGGTTCCAGCGTAATGCTAATGTTAGCGACCTCCGCCGCATTACTCACTATGTTTACTGGTGCGCATGTCTCGTTACTGAATGTTTGGGGTGGGCGAATCGTGATGAGTGACCTAGTATACCCGATACTGTACTTGGATATTAACGGTGGTAGGGCGCTAACGTCCTGAGAAGCTAGCCTCGTCGTTATTGTAGTTACTAGTGCGGCGGCAGGATCTTCGTGGAATATTAGTGAGGGGGTGTTCTGCGACTTCATCCAGATGAGCCACGTGATTATTGCTGTTAGAACGTACTGCTTGAGCCTGAACTCCGCTAATCTCTGGGCGACGGTGTCGTTCCTCGGTACAGTAATTACCTTCCCCGACGGTGCTGTCGTGTGTGTTGCCGTGATGGTTACGGTCGTTGTTGACGGAGGTAACGTCACATACTTTGTCGTTGTTACTGTGCTCGTCTCAGTCATGGTTATGCTTTGAGTTGCTGTAGTTGTTGAGGTGATCGTTGTTGATGATGTTATTGTGGTTGTCACTGCGGGTAGGTTCAGTGCGGCGTAGTAGTAGGTTAGGGAGGAAGCAAGTATCGCTACGATGATCACTACCCCGAAAGCCAAGGGTAGGCTAAGGGATTTCCCGTTGCTCAAGGGTTTTCCCTTAGTAGAGACTACACATGCAAATATAAGATTTCTTTTCTTTCATTTAAGCGAGTTACCACTAAAGCAATTTAGTCACGGCCTCAAGTAATTTCGGCAGTACCTCCCCCGCCTTCCCCTTAAGGAACACGTCCGCATACGGCGTTATTGAGGACTCAACCACGTTAACCTCGATCACGGTGCCGCCACCCTCCTTAATGATTAGGGGAATGTAGGCGGCAGGGTATACGGCGCCACTAGTCCCAACAACTAGGATGGTGTCAGAGACCTCAGCAAGCCTCACCGCCTCACCCCAAGCGTCCTGCGGGAGGGGCTCCCCGAACCACACCACGTCCGGCCTTAAGTAGTGGCCGCAGGCCGGGCACTTCGGGGGTATCTCTTTAGGCGGTTCACTGATGCTTGCCTTGAACGTACATGCTGGGTTGGAGCACTTAACCCTCCATATGCTTCCGTGTAGCTCGATAACGTGCCTCGACCCTGCCCTCTGGTGTAGGCCGTCGACGTTCTGCGTTACCACCGCCTTGATCACGCCGAGTGCCTCAAGCTTCGCTAGGGCTTCGTGACCGGGGTTGGGCTTCGCTTTCCTTATTAGGTTCATTCGCCACACGTACCACTCCCAAACCCTCTTGGGGTTCCTCTCGAAGGCTTCGGGGGTTGCTAGTTCCTCTGGCTTGAACTTAGACCATAGTGAGTCCTTCCCGGATCCTCTGAAGGTGGGTATGCCTGACTCGGCGGAGATTCCGGCGCCCGTGAACGCTATCGCATGCTTTGCTGATGCGAGGGCGCGTGCAGCCTTAATCAGTGGTGCGTCGCTCAACGCGCCTCCCCTACCTCCTAATTTCTCCAGAACTACTTATTACTAGGGTTCGACTGAAGTACTTGGTTGGTGGTGCTTTGACGCCATTAATTGATGCTGCGTTGATCGTGGTTATAGTTGCGTGCTTCACTATCGCTTTAGCAGCATCGTTTATTGCGCGGCGGGGTAGGGCGTCCCGCTCGCTAAGCGTTGCGGGGTACGTGGCTGGCGTTATTGGTCTTCTGCTCACGTCAGCCCACCTTTACCTGGCTGGCTACAGCGGGTGGTGGATCGTGCTATTAATAGCCGTCTTCTTCGCGTTAGCCGTGCGGAGGCGGCAGTAATAGAAGGCACGCACCCTAAACCTCACCCTTAATTAGGTTTCTTAACCATGAGGTACTGGTGCATTATAGTGCTTGAGGAACAGGAATTAATTAAGTCGGGGGTCCTCCGCGTCGCTGAGTTAATGGCGGTAGCGGCTAAGACCGCTCCCAAGGCTAGGGGGCGGGACAACATTAAGGTGGCGGTGATCGCCGATAAGGAGGAGTTAGAGAAGTTAGCTGCCAAGATGGAGGAGCTTGCCCCGACCCGCGGCTCCTTCTTCGCGCGGGACGCCGGGAACGTCAGGGTTTCTGATGCTGTCGTGCTCATAGGTGCTGACGTTATTGACCTCGGCCTACCTGCCCCGCCTGATAAGGGAGACATTGACCTCAACACCTACATGGCGTTAGTTAACTTAGGCATAGCGCTAGGGTCCGCTGTGAAGGTTGCATCATTGCTGAACGTTGATAACAGGATCATGTACTCGATAGGCGTTGCCGCGAAGGAGCTCGGGTTAATGGATGCTGAGTATGTGCTCGGCGTGCCCCTCTCAGCTAAGTCGAAAAGCCCGTACTTCGACAGGAAGCACTGACACTGAACATGCAAGATCGAAACCCAACCCGTCCTTTTTCCCAAGTCAAGCGTACTTGCTGTCCAGTATTACGCATTCATTATTCATTATAACAATGAAGAAACAATAAAGCTCCTTAATCATCGGAAAACTAAGGAACCGAAAGAGAGCAGGGAACTTTTCACCCAGTGAATTAACGAAAAGGCACTCACTATCACATTCATTACATTAGGGATTCTATAGGTCAGCGCCCATGAACAACCTCACCATCAACTATGGTGGTAACCACCCTCAAGTTATCGTCAAGCACAACGAGGTCGGCGCGGTAGCCTGGCCTCACATCCCCTAGCCCAACGAGCCTTAAGTTCCTGGCAGGGTTCAGGGACGCCATCCTAGATACTTCGGGTAGCGTGTAGCCCAGTGAGGTCACGTTCCTCACAGCCCTATCAAGGGTTAAGGTGCTCCCGGCTAGGGCGCCGCTCTCCAGCCTAGCCACACCAGCCTTAACAATCACTTTCAGTCCTCCCAAGGAGTACTCGCCGTCAGGTAGGCCTGCAGCACTTATTGCGTCACTAATAAGTACTGTTCTCCAAGTCCCGGCATGGTTTATGGCAAACCTAACCGTTGCCGGGTGTAGATGTATGAGGTCCACTATTAACTCTATGAAGG
>JAMOOZ010000250.1 GCA_027064885.1 Desulfurococcales archaeon | reverse complement strand
ATGGAATTAACAGCAGGGCTAGTCTCCGCGTTCGCTGCCGTCGCCCTCGCCCTAACCGTGTGGGGAACCCGAGCCAGCGCTTAAGACAAAGCAATCCAAGCAGGACATCACTGAAAGACTCGAAAAACGAATTCAATCAACTAAGGGAAGCGATCGAGAGCTTAGGCAGAGCCTAGAGTCCTAAGGGCGTTTAACTAGGTGTGAAACCAGCAGTACTTGAAGATGAGTTCGTGGACCTTATCCACCAAGTTGCTCGGTAGGTACGGGTCGTATAGGTAGGAATTTAAGTCCTTGCACCTCCTTCTGATGTGCTTCGGGTTCTTCCTCTTCAGCGCCTCACTCAACTCTATGTCCATGGCCCTCAGGTGCGCTGAGTACGTGTGCTGACGTGACTCCACGACGGTGTCCCGCCCTATCCTGTACCCCATCGACTTAAGGATGCAGGTCTCAGCAACCTCGTGGAGCAGGAGAAGCTCATCACTGAGCACCTCCTCCGCACCGATAGCGTCTTTCTCGTACGTCGGCCCGCTCAAGTAGCCAAGCAACTCCTCGCAACTAAGGTCGCAGTCAATACCGTAGGTAGAGCTAAGTAACCCAAGCACATCGCCAAGGATCTCCTCACACCTAGCCCTCAGAGGCGACGGCAAGCGGATCTCCCATTACTTCTTAATGTAGCGAATTAAAAGCTAGTCCTAACCCACCTCAAAACGTTAGGCATCGGAGTACTGGCCTCGCCGCTTATCTTCAAAAATTTATACGTATTTACGTAAATACGTAATTCGGTAATGAGGAATGAGTAAGAAGAAGCTCACGTTAAGCGTGAGTGAGGATCTGCTTGAGGAAGTGAAGCTACTTGCCCATAGGGAGGGGAAAAGCGTGAGTAGTATTGTTGAGGAGTACTTTGAGTACTTAGTGCTGACTAAGTGGATTGATGCTTTAGCTAGTGAGCTCGACCTAGGTAAGCTGGAACCTACCACTGAAGGCGAAATACCTAAGTCAAGGCCCGTTGGCATGGATGCCGCTAAGGTAGTTCGTGAGATTAGAGATAGTCGCGTAGGGGGTTCTCAGCATGAATGATGAGATCTACTACCTTGACACTAGCGCCTTAGTTAAGAGGTACGTCAGTGAGTTAGGCAGTGACGTGGTTGATGAAATCTTCAGTAACGCGTATCGTGGGCTTAACGTACTTGCGTTCTCTTACTGGAACATAGCGGAGGCCGCCGTCGTGTTTGATAAGTACGAAAGGAGGCTTGGACTTGACGCAAGGAATCTCCTGCGGAACTTACTGAGGGAGGTGAGAACCCTAACCAAGTTGAACAGGGTCATT
>JAMOOZ010000249.1 GCA_027064885.1 Desulfurococcales archaeon | reverse complement strand
GATGTTCGAGCCCTGATTGAGAAGGTGCGTAAGGGTGAAGCGGTTTTTGTGTCTAGGAATGACTTGCGTGATTTTCTTAGGGCTTATAGGGAGCGTAAGGCGATTCTAATGTATAATGACCCGTATAGGCGTGCTTTCCTTAATGTTGCTAGGGAAATGACGTTTGATTCTGGGTTGGTTAAGCCTAGTGGTGCGTTCGTTCTCTTCACTACGCTTCGCCTGGCGACTTTCCTTTACCGTCACGGTGCGTTGAAGGGTGAGAGAGTGTCTTCATCTGCGAGGAACTTGTTTTCAGTTGTTATTGATGGGCCGCAGGGGATTGGTAAGACGTCGTTGGCTTTCTATAGTGTTTATGGTGCTTTAAGGTTGCTTGGCATGCCTCACGATATGGCCTTAAGTACTGTTAGGGCCTGCACCTTCACGAAGATCGAGGACGCCATATTGTTTGTGGATAAGATTTTAGCTTCTAGGGATTTGTGGGCCCCTGCATTAATACTTGATGACGCGGGTGTGCATGTAACTAAGTACTGGATATTTAAGAAGGGGAAGAAGGAAGAGTCACGGGTCAATGTTAAGGACGCGTTAATTGAGTTCTTCTCGATTCTTCAGTTGATTAGGCGTGGTACGGCCGCCTTAATAGCGACGACACCTAATATTGAGGCGATTGCTAAGGGTTTAAGGGAGCAATCAGAATATGTTATGCAGGGGATAGACATCACATCTTTTCTTGAGGGGGACGTGGTTCAGTGGTCGATCTTTAGGTTCGAGCCTAGGACTAAGAAAATAGGGCCTAGGTCGGAGGCCTATATTTCGTCGTGGCGTGTTAGGGTTAAACGCGGTACGGAGTTGACGTTGACTCCCGCTATTCATGCTCCTCCAGAGTACTTGGTTAAGTTTGAGGAGGAGAAGGCTTCCGTGGCTAGGACTAAAATCCATGAGATTTATGAGTCGCTTATGAGGTGATGTGTGTGGTTGTGCCTCCTTGCCTGTCGGTTACGGTTGCTTGCTGGGATATGGCGGATCAGTTGACTTACCCTAGGTTGGGTTTGATTAGTGTGGGGGATATGATTGGGAGGACTTGCGTGGTTAAGTATGCTTACCCTTCTTCACCATGTTTTCTCACGCCTACGACTAGGGTTGAGTATACGCCTAGGTGTGATATTAAGACTGAGGAGTTGAAGAGGAATATTTTGGTGCGGGTTAAGTACCGCTCTGGTGAGCAGTACTATGTGTATCCTAAGAAGGCTTGGAGTATTGTTCGTGACCGTTTATTGGATCCTTTATCTAGGGGTGGGATTCCCCAAGAGAACGGTATTTTACTTCATGGGCCGCCTGGGACTGGTAAGACCTCAATGATTTCAATTATAGCGGATACCTTATCTCTTAAGACGTTTTACGTTGATCCTTCTAAGATTCTGAGTAAGTGGGTTGGTGAGTCTGAGCAGAATTTTGAGCGTTTACTTGATGCGGCTCAGGCTTCAGAGCCTTCTATCGTGGTTATGGATGATGCGGAGTGGTTAATTCAGCGTAGGTCTTCGGTTGTGGAGGCAACACCTGATCATCCGACTATGTTGGGGTTGCTGACGTTATTGTTTAGGCGTTTGCAGGAATGGAGTAAGGAGGGTAGGCGTGTTATTGGTGCGGCCGCTACTAATGTTTCCTTGTCTATGATTGACCCTGCCCTTATTCGTTCTGGTAGGTTAGGTAAGCCTGTGTTTATTGGGTTGCCTGATCTTGAGGCTGTTGAAACTATTTTTGAGTTGTATGGAGTGCCTAAGGGTAAGATTAAGGAGTGGGCGATTAAGGTCGTGTCTATGGGGTTGTCTATGGCTGACGCGGTTCAGGTTGCGAAGTCGCTTAAGGTTGGTAAGGAGCCTGTTGTGTCCCCTACTGAGGGGCGTGGTTATGTGCGTGCGGTGCCTCCTATCCTTCCGCCTGATATTATAGATGCTTTGAAGATGTTGAGGAGGGTCATTCCTCCATTCGTGTTTAAGTCTGTGAGGGCTAGGGTTTACATAGGTATTCCATCGCCTGTTGCTGAGGCTTTAGTGGTTACTTACGCGGCCTTAATTGCTGGTGTTCCCTCCATTGTTTTAACTGATGTTAGGAAGGTTGCGGAGGCCGTTTCTACTGCGGCGGTTACTGACGCAGTCCTTATCGTGTCTACGGAGATTACGCCCCCTGATTACTTAGCACTTATTTCCGCTATGAATGTCCCTGTGGTGTTCATAGGTACGGTAGTGCCTCAGGTTCCTCATGTGGCTTTAATGGATGTTGCTAGGTTGAACTATGCTTTAGGATATAGGGCTAAGGAGGTTTTGGCCCGTGTTGTTTGCCAGTACTACGGCATTGATGTCGATGAAGAGGCTTTGAAGAGGTTTAACAGGTTTTCTGATAATGATGTCGCCAGGATTCTTGAGGAGGTTGCTTTGATGGCGGCCGCGTCCCGTGGGGGAGTTTCCTTGCGTGATGTGCTTAAGGTTAGGGGGGTGTGAGTATGTCTTCGGTTCCTACTCGAACGGTTCGTGAGGTTACTCATGGGTTATTGAATTACGCTAGGCAGTTGGTTGACCCTAGGACTCCGTTGCCTGAGAAGGAGGCTATTATTAGGGTTCTTCAGCCCGTGGCTATGCAGGCCATCCTTAAGAATCCTATGTATATGTCCCGTATGCTGACTTACTTAATGGATTTGCTTGAGGTTGAGGGTATTGATGTTGGTGATGCGCCTAGGGGTGCGGGTGATGCGGGCGTTTGGTTTAAGTGGTTCGTGAGTGTTATGAGGAGACAGGAGGGTGAGACGTATCTTCAGTATGTTGAGCGTAGGGCCGCCATAATAGCGCGGATAGTTCTCCTACCGCTTTATGTTTCGTTCTATGATATTAGCGAGATGTCCCTGCCTAGGTATCCGAAGCCTGAGAGTGAGGAGATTAATGAGGAGCTCCCTGAGTTGATGGGTGATTTAGATAAGTTGGTTTGATTGGTTTAAATAGGGTTTTCCATGTTATTTGTGGTGGGTAGTTATGAGGGTTCTGTTTATTGGGGAGTGTCCGTGGATTCCGTCTTCGTTAGGTAAGGTTACGTACTATACTGTTAAGGGTCTCCAGGAACGTGGGTATGACGTGGTTGTTGCCTGTTTGGCTGGGTTTAATACATTGAAGTGTAGGGGGTGGGAGTATGATGGTATTAAGGTGTATCCGTATGGTGATCCTATGACTTCGTTCGTGCGTATGGTGGGGGCCGATGTCGTTATTATTTACGGTACTCCTTACTCGCCTCCAGGGGCTTCACTCGTTAAGGAAGCGGAGAAAGTTATAAGTAGTTTTCCTGAGGTTAGAGTTATTGGTTACTTTCTTAATGAGTCCTTGTATTTGGCCCCTATCTATGGTTTAACGGCGGTTAATACTCACGCTATAGTGACGCCGTCAAAGTTTGTTGCTGATACTTTCAGGCGTTCCTTTGTGCTTGGGGGGTTTTCCGAGGATGTTCTTGCTGATAGGTTCTTTGTGGTGCCCCACGGTGTTGATACTAGGGTGTGGTTTAAGCGGGATGTAGGTAAGATTCCTGGTGAGTTTGTTTACGGTATGTTCGGTAAGAATATGGTGAGGAAGCATTTCGGTGTGCTTATTCAGGCTCAGTCCTTGCTTCCTGAGGAGGTTAGGCGTAATGCTAGGGTGTTGATAGGGAAGTCGAATCCTGCGTCGGGTGGGGAGTCATGGACTTTGGATGCGTTTAAGCAGGTCTTCGGTGTTGGGGATGAAGAGATTTATGAGGGTGATCCTTACGCGGTTACCTTCGGTTATCCTGAGGAGGAGTTGGTTAAGTATTTGTCGAGGCTTGATGTGCATGCCTTCATGACTATTGGTGAGGCTTTCGGTATTCCAGTTATTGAGACTGGCGCTATGGGTATTCCTCAGGTTGTGACGGATATTCCTGTAATGCGTGAGATATTAGGTGATGCGGCTCTATACGTGAAGTGTGAGGTTGAGTTCAGTATGGATGGTTTAGCATTCTGTTATCCAAGGGCCTCTGATTTAGCGGAGAAGCTAGTTAAGCTGTATGAGGATAAGGGATTAAGGGTTTCCTTAGGTAGTAAGGCTAAGGAAGTTGCGGAGAGGTATTCCTGGGAGAGAGTTGCTAGGGGGTTTGAAACCGTGATTGAGACGGTCACGTCCTCCCCCATGTATAGGACATCAATTGCTCAATTAAGACATTAAGAACTATACTTTTTTATCTAGCGTGTATAAAGGAAGCCTAGGTTTCCTCCTCTATGTTTTCATACTCATGTTAAAATTATGTGGGTGAAAAATCTCATTTTAAGAAATAAATATGGTTTTGGAGTCTGATACCATGGTGGGTTAAATGGCTAAGGACAGCATAAAGTCCATAGTTGGGAACCTGACCAGTATAGTAGTGGCGGCTATAACAGTGACTCTGCTACTAGGCTTTGGTACGTTAATGCTGTACCACTTTAACCAATCTGCGAATGGCACCATCACTCAGAGCGTGAACTTCCTGAACCAGAATACGGGCTTAATCGCGGCAGTGATAACGATGCTGTTCATCGCAGTGATGATCCAGCCTATGATAACCGTGATAAGTAAGCTAAAGAGTATCTTCAGTTCAGAGAAGGAAGAGTAATGAGAATCTAGGGTCTAGGTCTTAAAACGAATATTCCTTTTTAAGCTTTTTAAGTCTTCTATTTAATGGGGCTTAATGTGGACTTAGGGGTTACTGTATGGTTTATTGGCTTCATGAGTGTTCGGGTGTTAGTAGTTATTATGTTGCTTAATGCTTTATTCCTCTATTTCCTGAATTTCTTCGAAGTCGTTCCATTCCTCGCTATAAAGTGTATGTTTTTCGTCACTCTTTTCGCTGTTGTGTTGGGTGGTTTCTTCGGAGATTTCTTCAGTGTTGTAGTAGGTTGCTTCGCCCTCTACTTCTTTTTCAGACTCTTTGAGAAGTATGTTCGCGAGTGGTGTGTCGGCAGGGTACGTAACCCAAGTGGATTGGTCGGGAAGCCACGCAGTAACCCAGATCGTGAAGGAGGTAGTTCGGAGTGAGGAGTGTTCGTACATTATTATCCACGCGTATTCTCTTGCGCCTTGTCGGATGTATGAGCCCCTACTACCAGTTATTTTCTCTACGGCGCGTTGGAATGCTGGTGGTGTTAAGATCCTTATCCTTACGTTCTGGACATGAGGCGGGGTTGCCATCACCATGTGGGGTGGGAGCATTCCGTTCGACATGATCATTTGTAGGATGAACAGTGCATCCCCTACGCATCCGTGGCGGAGGGCCTGGATCGCTATATCTACTGCGCTCTCTATTTTCGCTTTCCCTACAACACCGTGTCTTGCGGCTACGGATAATAGGTATGAGTTGAAGTATATTGACGGTGAAGTCATTCCTTCCTCCATGTCAAAGGACATTTCATCTCCCCATGAAATAATAGAGTTAGCCGTTAATAAGGCAGAGAAGTTTAAGGATGTTGTTCGAGCGGCTTTTGTTTCTTTAGTTTGTGTGGATGGGAAGACCGTTTCCCTCGCGGTTAGGAGGAGGGGGAAGATCCGTGTTAATGCTTCGAAGATCGTGAAGTACATTATATCTAATCCTTTGTTTAAGTCTAGGATTAATTACTTGATTGATAATGTCTATAAGATCCCTCGTGATGAATTAGGGAACATGTATGTTGCTTGGTTACAGCATGTTGTTCGTAATTCGTTGGCTTCCATATCTCGTGACGTTACTGACCCTACAGCTATGCTTATTGAGGAGCTTGCCTATCTCGGATATATTAACGCTAATCCGAATATTCAGGACAAGTGTCAAGAAATAATTACTTGGATGCGGAATAGCTTATTAGAGGGGTGAGGTTAGTGAGTTTACTGTATAAGACTGGGCAGGCGGTGTGGGTTTTTGGTGTTGCTTTAGTGATTGTTGGTTCCTTCCTATGGATCGTGATGACCTCAGCAGGTCTTAGACCTCCGCCTGTTTTTGATTCAGTGTTCGCTATATTCACGGTGTTCTCGGCTGGGGGTTTAGTAACGTTAATCACTTTGAAGTCCACTGGTACGGCATTAGGTGTTATTAGGCCTTCGCTTGCTTCGGTGGCTTCAATCTTCGCGTACTTAACGTTATTTTTGCCGATAGCCTATGCTCTGGCTAAGGTGTTCGCTATCTTGATTACCACGGTGCCTTTCCCAGCTCCAGTGCAGGCAGGGTTGATGGCTATGGTGGGGTTCCTAGAGTTCTGCGCTGTTTATTATTTGTTTGTGAAGGTCGGGTTAATATCGCCTGATTGAGGTGGTGCGGTGTGGTGAGTAAGGCTTCGATAGGGACTCTCGTGATATTTTCGGTGTTAATTTGCTTTGCTTTAGTCCCGTTCATTTATTTCTTATCGTATGTTTTCGCTTCATTGCTTAACGCGACCACTATCGTGTATCCTAACGGTACGACGACTACTATGACTGTCGGGAATTATACTGCGAATATCGCGGTTGTTAATAATTCGGGGACTTTCCATGATGTTGAGGTTAAGGCGATTCAGGTGGGGCAGGTATATAGTAACTTGGTGTTCGTGGTTCCCATTGCTTTGTCGTTGGTTGCGGCATCTATTGTGATGCTTGGTTACCGTATGGGTTGGTTAGGGGGTGGTGAGGAGTGAGGCAGTTATTCATGATTGCTTTGGTGTTTATTGGGTTGATATTGGTGGGTTATTTCCTTGATTTACTGTCTAATAGTGCCTTAATGGGTTTGAGGATCGCGGTTAAGGCGGTTGAGAACCGTAGTGGTGAGTCCGTGAATGTCCCTGAGGTTCCTGGGGTTCCTACATTATGGGGTATTGCCGTGGGTGTGATTGGGATGGTTTTAGTTATCTTGGCTGTGGTTATTATTGCTACGGCGATTAAGCAGAGGAGGGGTGGTGAGATGTGAAGTTCTGGTCGGCGTTTCTTAGGGGTTTCGTGATCGCCGTTATTGTTATTGTGTTGGCTATTGTGGGTGACTTGATTGTTGGGTACTTGAAGAGTGCTAACACCCACATTGTTAATCAGGCTAGTAGGGCTAACATCACTATCACGTCACCTAATCAGTATGCTAGTTTGGCTGAGGCTAGGGTTGGGCCTGCTTTCGTGCTTTTTATTCTTGTGTTGCTTGTTGGTGTGCCTTTAGTGTACTTGCTTTACTCTAGGAATCGATGACCTCTAAGAGATAAATATATTGTAGTCAGTCTTAACTGGGTTGAGGATATGTTAGCTCACCGTAGGAGAAGGAGGGTTAGGGTTAAGCGTGGGGAGGTTAAGCGCGGTAAGTTAGTGTTGCTTGGGCCGTTCCTTTACTTCGAGCCCCATA
>JAMOOZ010000248.1 GCA_027064885.1 Desulfurococcales archaeon | reverse complement strand
GCGTACCGGAACGTAGTGCGTAGAGAATCCGCAGACCTAGGCGAGGATGCAGTGAACATTGGTGCTGCAACGGATGCGATCTTTGACACATTGTTGGCAAGACCTGTTAATGGAGGCGTCAGCAGGAATGTACGTAGGATGTTAGAGTGGACAATGGTGTCTAAGTTAGGGCAGGTAGGGTTTGCTCAGGTTGCTGAGATGAACAACACGTTTGCTGCACATGGATTTATCTCTACGATGAAGACTGTACCTAAAGCTATTAAGATGTATAAGCTCCTACTCAAAGCAGCGAAATCCGGGGAGTTCACTAAAGAAGAATTAGGTTTCTTAGGAGAGATGCAGGCTCTCGGTGGACAGATGTTTGATGAGGAACTCCTCTTACGTCCGGGAGTTCGGCTTGATGAAACCTTAGACGCAGGGTGGAAAGGTGTTATGGATAATATATCCGCTATGGCATCAGACAAACTAGGGTACTTATCCGGGATGTACCAGATCAAGGGGATGGAGCAGACCTTAGTTATGATCCTGCAAGCCAACAAAGTAGCCAAGGTATTGAAAGGTAAAATGACTAAGAAGGCTTTGTCCCGTCTTAGTGATCTTGGGTGGGATGAGAAGGTAGTAGCAGGGATCAAGAAGAACATCGATGCACATGCGGTGTTCAATAAAGGTACTCTTGATCGACTGAATCTTGAACAGTGGGATGAGGCAGCACGGCTGGATTTCATACATGGGATGCATAGACACGTGAACCAGCAGATCCAGTTAGGGTTCGCAGGAGAAGGTTCCTTTAAACTTCATAGTGATGTAGGGGCATTGTTCACTCAGTTCCGTAGATTCCCGTTGCTTGCGCTTGAGAAGCAGACAGGGCGTCACCTTATGAACGGTGATCCTGAAGCAGGGTTAGCCTTCTTGTACGGTGCAGGGTGGGCTTCAGTAGCATCCTTAGCTAAGACGTACAGCAACACTGTCGGCATGTCGAAGGAACGGAAGAAGAAGTATCTTAAACAACGGCTATCCCCCCAAGCCATCGGCGCGCAGGCGTTGAACTACGGGTCATCATTTAGTCTGTTAGGGGATTTATCAGGTGCGGCAGGGAGTCTTCTTGGCTGGACGGATAGAGCTGCACGGGGCGGGGGATTAACTCCTCCTGTATGGTCTGCGATACAACAGGAGTGGAAAGGGATGAGTAATCTAATTGGTGCAGCTAATCCCACTTCGGATATCAAGCTAACTCCGAGTGGAGTAAAGAACGCATTCTCTCTGCTACCTTTCAATAATACTTTACCGGGAACGGTTATCATTAATAACTTACAGAAGTTTGGGGAATAGGAGAACTTATGAATTATTCGTACTCAAGGTATACCGGGGACGGTACTACCACTGACTACGCGATCAACTTTGTCTTGGGATTCCTCAAGCGAGAGGATGTACATGTCTATATCGATGGTGTGGAAGTATCTTTCGCATGGGTGAATGACGGGTTGATCACCGTAAGCCCAGCACCTGCTACTGGTGCGTTAGTGCTTGTTCGACGTATTGTTGATAAGACTACACTACAGCACGACTACGAGGATGGTGCTGTGGTCATTGAGAAGAACCTCGATGAGAGTAACATGCAATCCATCATGGCTGTACACGAGATGATTGACGGGTTCATTGATGTGCAGATGAATACCGCACCAAACATGAACTTCAATAGAGTCACGAATGTTGGTGATCCAGTTGACGAACGGGACGCTGCGAACAAACGGTACGTGGACTCCTTCATCAATGTGAATGTACCTGCGGATTTGTACGAGGTGCAGACGCTGGCTTCGGGGCAGACTGCCGTGGAGTTCAGCTCCCCTATTATTAAAGGGGTGTTCTACTTGTCCGGGGATGACGCGGATAACGGTAGGTTGGTGGAAGGTGTGGATTACATAGCTGACGTTGTAGCTCAAAGGATTACATTGTCTCAGTCGTACCCTGCGGGTACACGTGTCGTGTTGGTTGGGTTGAGTGAAGTGCCGGGAGGGGCTACAGGAGAATTTACTACAAACGACGGGAAAACTGTCACCGTTTTAACTGGGTTAATAACAAGCATAGTCTAAGGAGGTTTATTTTGAAAATATTCGAGAACGTTTCCTCTCTGAAGGACGCTACTCTTAGAGCAAGGCAGCTCGTGGAAACAAAAGGCTACTACTCCCCCGGAGACGGGGGTCAAGCCCGTTACCTCATCAAGACTGCTGTCGAATACAGTGGTACACCTGATGAGTACGGAGATCACACGCTGGCTAACGGGAATGTGGCGGAGTTGCAATATGAGGGGGCTGTGAATGTTAAGTGGTTCGGGGCTGTGGGAGATGGTGCTACTGACGACTCTGATGCACTTAATGCTGCCTTCTTATCAGCTAATGTAGTTGAACTATTACCATACCATAAGGTATTAAAGCAAGTAACAGTTGGTGTTAATAAGAAAATTGTAACCCCTCAAAAAACCACCATTGACGGGAGCTCCGTAGATTTTGACGCCTCTATTAACCCTAATGTGCTACAAGTAGGGGGGGAGGAGATGACCCAGATTGCTGCCCTCGCTTCTAATGTATCTAAAGAAGATCAGACCTTAGTATTCAATGCCCCTCATGGGTTAGAAGTTGGGGATATTATTTGTATTTATGATCCAACAGACTACAGCTTTTCTTCTGCACGAGCGTATTATCGGTCGGGGGAGTTCTGCGAGGTCGCCCATGTAGCCACTTCAACTGAGGTAATCTTATCTAATGGGCTGTACGCCGCGTATAACGCCACCGTTGTTGGTGTTTATAAAATGACAATGAGTACTTTTATCGTCGAGGGGCAGTTGGAGGTGGTAGCAACTAAGCCAACGGTCAGTGCTGCTACGATTGCAATACGGCTTGACCAAATAAAACACTCAACTATTAGCGGCTTAGTTGGAAAAGCCTTAGAAGGTGCGTACACTGCAGTGTCGTTAGTTCGCTGTTTCAATGTTAGTCTTCCTGATACTGTAGCGACACAGGAAACTTTATCAGGGTACGGTGGGGATTACGGTCTAGCCATCTCTAACTCCCAACATATCCAGTACTCAGGATATTTCAGCGCGAGCCGACACGGGGTGACACATGGAGGGTATGATGGAGTAGGGGGCGTCCCATGTAGAGATATTAGCGGTAGAGGGACAGTAAAGACAACCAATGAGGGACTTGTCCAAGCTCTGGATTGCCACGGGAACTGCGAAGATATCTCATTTGATGGGATGGTGTATGGGGGGGTGTCTCCGGGGGGTAGTGGTTTCAAGTTTAGAGGGGTATGCTACGGGGATATAAGAGGTCTATGTGTGTATTCCGGAGAAGTCAGGACGTTTGACTTCGACTTCTCGGGAGCCATATTTAAAACAGATAAAGACCCACACTCGCTAGCTAGTGAAAGAGGTGTTGTTGATTTTGGGGGAAGTAGTGTATTTGAAGTTGATAATATGACAGGGGGTGTCTTAAACCTATCTGGTATTAGGGTAGTTGCTCCTAACGCTAAGCGTGGTCTTGTCCTTAGTACATCTAATACTACTGTAACATCAGAGTCTCGGATTATTGATTTACGCGGGGCACATTTTGACCTTAACCCCACAGGGTTTGCTTATCTTATCCGAGACTTGAGTGGTGTTAAAGATTTTAACAAGGTCTTAACACTAGGGCTGACCCATAATGCCTCGTTTAGCCAAGTGGTAAACACAACGTACATGGAAAACCATAGTGAGAGTGGCTTAGCTCCATATACTACAAATACGGATGTGTCTTTTCTTGACCTCGCTGTGACCTTTAACCAGCCATTCGAGGCTCTCCACCCACCATCTATACAAGTATGCAAGGATAGGTCGGCAATTGGGTGGTATATTGACACAGTTGTTCTTAGTGCAACAGTTACGGGGTGTACTCTCCGTCTGTACACAATTAATGGATCTAAGTTTGGCGCTGAGGTATCCGGCTCGCTTATGTGGACTGCTTCTTGACGCCTAAACCCATTAACTTACTAGGAGAAAAGTTATGAATGTTAAACAAGAACTAGACGAACTCACCACCAACCTCGATGCACACTACGGTAAATTCAAACGCCTACTCATGCAGGGCTGGTTAAGCAAACCTGCATGGGCTAGGGCGTCTGTGTGGTTCCTGCTCGGTGGTGTGACGGCGTTGGTGCTGCGATGAATATCCTCGGGCGTTTATTTGGTGCGGACAAGGCTGTCGACAACCTCTTAGATAAGGATTCGGGTCTCTTAGCCAAAGCAGGTGCGTGGGTAGGGAACCTAAACCTCACAGAAGAGGAGCAGATTAAACACAATCATATGATTCGGGAATGGGGTATCTCGCAGCTTCAAGCTCTTGCTCCATTCAAAATCATGCAGCGGATCATGGTGAGTATTATCGTAACAGAGTGGGCTATTCTGTTCAATGTTATTATAATAGCTATTTGCTTAAAGGCAGACACTATACTTGAGAACTTGGTTGAGTTCTCTTGTTCTCAGTACGCGTGGTATCCTATGGGAGCCGCAGTGACTTTGTACTTACTCGGAGGAGTATGGAAGCGAAAGGAATAGGTATGGATTGTAGTCCAACTGTGGTGAGTCATACTGCCCGGTTAGTTCAGTTGGAGGGTGTACAGGACGAGCACTCTAAACTTCTCCGGGAGCTCAATGTGATGCTCAAAGAGTTCACTAGAATTAAGTATGCGCTGTACGGAGCACTCACTTTATACCTTATGCAGACCTTAGGGATTTCCGAAGTGCTTAAGCGTATGATTTTATAGGAGGTATATATGAGCAAAGCAGCATCCGAAGAACGGTTGAATGCTCTGCACTCAAAGCTCACGGATGTATTTAGTGAGATCCTAGAGGAGGAGGCAGAGATGATTCCTTCCGCAACACTAAAGACGATCTCAGGTTTCTTGAAAGATAACTCTATCACCTGCCAAGAAGAAGAGAGCACCATCAAGACTCTTGCGGAGCAGTTAGCGGAGAAGAAGAAGAAGCGTGCTACCGTGACACACTTAAATGCAATAGGAGATTTCTAAGTGAGAGAGAGCCAAGAAGAAGCTCTCCACCGCTGGGAAGACCTTGAAGCTCTACAGAACTTTTATAAAGACTTCAAGGACTTCCTAGGGGACGTACAGCGGGATGTGTACGGGTGGGAGACTACTGAACTGCAGTATGACATCGGGGACTTCTTGGTTCACGGTGGCTCACAGATTATGATCCAAGCACAGCGCGGTCAAGCAAAGACTACCATCACAGCAGTGTTCGCAGTATGGAGCCTTATACACGACCCGAAGTGCAGGGTTCTTATCCTGTCAGCAGGAACGAAGAAAGCGAACGAGATCAGCACAGGTATCATTAACATCATTAACGCTATGCCAGAACTTAGCTGCCTCCGGGCGGATCGCTCTAATGGAGACAGAACGAGCACACAGGCGTACGATATACATTATACTCTACGGGGAGCCGGGATGAACCCTAGTGTTGCATGCTTAGGTATCACTTCTAACATGCAGGGCTATCGTGCTGACATCCTTATACTGGACGACATCGAGTCCGGTAAGAACGCAGGTACTCAAGTCCAACGTGATCAGCTTCTACATATCACCCGTGACTTTACAAGTATCTGCTCTGAGGGGAGAACGATATATCTCGGCACTCCACAAACCGTAGATAGCATTTATAACTCCTTACCGGGGCGTGGTTACACGATCAGAGTTTGGACGGGGCGTTACCCTACCCCAGAGGAGATCGTCGCTTACGAGGGCGTTCTCGCGCCTTATTTGCTACGTAAGATCAAAGCCGACCCTTCTCTGCAGACAGGGGGAGGGTTACTAGGAACCTTAGGCAAAGCTGTCGACGATCGACTGAACGAAGAGATCCTGCAGAAGAAGGAGCTCGACCAAGGGCAAGCGTACTTCAAGCTCCAGCACATGCTAAGTACTAAACTCACCGACGAGGAACGATACCCTCTGAAGCTACGTAACCTCGTGTTCATGCACTTGAACGAAGAGGAGGCACCGGGGAAGATTACTTGGATGCCTCGCCCTGACCTTCTTATACACCCGCCAGTAGGCTCTGGTGTACGGGAGGAGATGTACCGAGCAGCTCAGCTCAGTAAAGAGATGTTCCCATACGCAGGAAAGTTCGCGTACATTGATACTGCAGGCGGTGGACAGAACGGTGACGAAACCGTAATAGCTGTCACGTATTTCCTGCACGGTTATGTATTCCTTATGGATGTTAAAGCGTTCCCCGGAGGTCATAGGGAGGATGTGTTCGAGGGGATAGCGGAGGTATTATTTAAATGGCAGGTGAACGAGTGTTACGTAGAGAAGAACTTCGGGTACGGTGCGTTCGCGCAATCTCTGCGCCCTGTTGTCGACGAGCACTACAAGACGTACTCGGACGGGAAACAACTCGGCGGGTGTGTAATAGAGGACTACTGGGAATCCGGGCAGAAGGAACTCAGGATCATTGACGGGTTGGAGCCCATCATGGCTCGGCACAAGCTCGTAGTGAATGAGTGCCTAGTGCAGGACGATGCGGACTCCACGAACAAGTATCCTTTAGAGAAACGTAGGACGTACCAACTGTTCCACCAGATGTCGAGGATTACTCGAACCAAGAACGCTCTCTTGCATGATGATAGGATAGATGCGGTGCTCGGCTCAGTACGTTACTGGACTGAGAGACTCAGCCAAGACGAGGACGTCATGATGCAGAGGAAAGCACAGGAGCAGAGGTTGGATCTATTTAAATCATTTCACGCGCGTGGTATAGAAGGGGTGGCAGGAGGAGGTATGGTTCGTACTTCTAGAAATGCCTTCTCTGCGTTCCAACAAAGGAGAACAAAATGAAGCAGTATAATGGGGACTGGCAGGATGTAGCAGCACCTGTCGTTCTTGGTGCAGAGGATGGGCTGAGGCTTGCGGACACACAGTTCGACGATCTAGCTACTACTATCGTAGGCAAGCGGTTAAGCAGTTCTGTTGGTAAAGTACAACAGGATTATGATGAGCTTAGTATTGTATTCGAGCCGAACGGAAACCCGGACTCTAAGTTGGACACTATCGGGTTCAGTTTACAGAAGATGCATGCTATCAAGCAGGACTCCGTAGCAAGGCTGCATATTCACTGGGTGCAGAAGAGTACGCATGCTTTGGAGTTCACTGTCCGATACCGTATTCAAGAGAATGGTAAACCTAAGACGACAGCATGGACAGAGGTGATCTGTCCCTGTGACTCCACTACGAATGCATTCCCTTATGATAACTCCGGGGAGATGAATCAGATTACACCTCTTGTTGATATCGACTGGAGTGCAGCAGGGTTGTCTAGTACTCTGCAG
>JAMOOZ010000247.1 GCA_027064885.1 Desulfurococcales archaeon | reverse complement strand
GCTTGGATTTACTTTCTTTAACTCAGTTACTGCCCTAGTAACTTCCTCAGGTTTGAATCTCTCAAGCTGAATCATCTCAGCCCCGGCATCAGCGGCCTCCAACGCCTCCTTGAGTGTGTGTACCTCAACTCCTATCTTCCTGAACGGGTACCTTACACGCAACTCACTTATCTTCGTGAGTAACTCCCTCCAACCACCAGGTATGAATGCAATGTGATTATTGAAGATGAGTATGGAGTCGGAAAGCCCTGACCTGTGAGGTACTGCCCCTCCAGCTACAACTGCTTTAGCGTATATTCTTCGGAGTCCCGGAGGTGACTTGCGTGTGGTTGCTATGCTGACGTTCCTGTTAGCCGAGCGTGCCTTCTCGACAAGTCTTCTGGTTTTCGTCGCCACGCCTGAGCAGACCGCCACTAAGTTCTGCGCTAGCCTCCACGCAATATGTAATGCTGCCGCATCACCCCGAGCCACAAGGAGGGTTTCACCACCAGTAGCCCTTGCCCCACTTCCCTTAAGCACCTTGACGGATCTGGCGCCCGCTAGTTCGTATATTCTTGCGGCTTCCTCCGTGCAGGCAACCACTATTGGTTCACGGGTAATTAACTCGGCTACACCATCTCCTCTAATATTTAGAGCCTCGGTCGTTATGTCGAATAGCACTACATCTTCCCTAATCCATGACAATAACGTGGTGTCCTCCACCCACACATGCCTTAAGCTACTCATGCAGGGCACACCGTCCCGAGAGGTTTGTGTGGATATCAATTAATGTAAGTGTCGTTCTACGCTTTAACTTATTGTTGTTCAGTTACGTTAAGTTTAAGGAGTGCTCTAAGGAAAAACTTTTTCTTAACGTCTCACCTACCTTTTAGCTACGGCTACTACCGCGCCAACGATCACGATGGCCGCTATCACACCTACTATGATCATGGTTGTCGACAGGCCTGAGGTCTGCGTCACTGTTGTTGAGGTTGATGAAGTGATTACGCTGGTTGATGCGCTTGTAGTCGTTGTTGAGGTCGATGTTGATAATGTTGTTGTCGTGCTTGATGATGTGGTTGACGGGGTTGACGTCGTTGTTGTGGTTGAGAATGATGTGGTGGTTGACGTCGTTTGGGTTATGCTTGTCGTGATCGTTGATGTGCTCGTAGGCAGTGTTGTGGTTGTCGTTGTTGACGTTGTTGTTTGTGTGACCTCTACCTTGACTTCGCCTAGCTTGCTCAGCGGGATCCTCGTTTGACTTACTTTAACGCCTCCAACCCCTTCAATTACGGCCTCGCTTCCAAGCACCTTGTCGACAGCCGTTTTAACCTCCTTTCCTTCCTTGCTCTCGAAGGTAGTGTTGCTGAGCTTTGTCCTTAGGTTTTGCACGACCTCCGCTATCGTTTTTAGCGTGTCTTCCGGTGACTTAGCGCCCTTAGCCCTTATCTTGAAGGTCTGGTACTTTACGCGAACCTTATGGTTAGTGACGTTTATCAGTAGGTATGCGCTTGAGGGTAGTATCTCGAACTTATTTAGCGTCTCGTTTATGTCTCCTAAGAATTTCTTGAGATCCGACACACCCTTAGTCATGTTGATGGGTGTTTGCGGTGTGGCGGGTGCTGCGGTTCCGTAGAGCTCTGAGTACTTATCAATCATCTCCAGTATGAGGTTCGCCGCCTGCATTACTGAGAGCGTTGAGTTGACGTTGACAGTGATGTGTGCGCTATCACTGTTTATGAAGGCTATTATTGAGTACGTAGTATTGTAGGGTATGAAGTACGTCTCAAGTAATTCCTTGAGTTTTTCTGGGTTCACCTTCGCGGAGGTCGTTGAGGTTTTGTTTGTTTGCTCTTCGATCATCTTAGTGTAGTTTATCCCTATGTCAAACACTATCGTCGCTCCTGCGGGGCCCGTAGTTGTCTCTAGCTCCTTTACGTCCACGTACGTTATGTTGTGCTTAGCCAACTGCTTCTCTGTGTAGTTCTTATTGAGTAGGGATAAGGCAAATATCAGGCCAATAGCATTACTGCCCGATGCTGTTACGCTGACGTTACCCATTATTTCGGCATAAAGTTTTGACTTGTTAAGCATTACTTTTATGGGTGCGTTACTCCATGCTCTGACCACTATTTCATTTTTCTTATCGTTAATGTAGAGATTGAAGTTCGTTTGCGATACCACCCTCTCTTTCGTGGACTGTGCCCTACCCTTAATTTTAAGTGAGAGCTCCATGTTTAACTTAGTCGTATTCGATACGTTTGAGAGGTTATTGATATTTCCGTTAATCAGTAGCTTTAGCCCTTTCTCAAGCTGTGTTAAGTTAAGGAGAAGTGTCCCGGAGGTAGAGACGTTTGTTGTGTTGCAGTACTCACCCACCCACCTAACTGAGGCGTCAGGGTATACTTGCAGGGTTAGTTTCGTTGATTGCTGGGTCTCAGTATCGCTTAGGGCAATCGGTGATGCTAATGACATTACCATCGCGGCTATGATGAGGAGCATAGCTGTTCTATATGTTTTTCTCTTAATCATTTCCTTACCTCGACGTATGTATATCGGCCGACATATAAAAACACTACTGATACTCTGAGATACAAAGAAACATATGCTCTTGAAGATAATGTTTACATTAATCAAGTTATGTAGCCACATACGCTAAGGCCTCGGCAACTCCCTTGACCTTAGAGCCTAACCATTTTCCAACAATTCTTTTTTCCAGGATATCGAAGACCTGCACGATAATCATGGTTATCACCGCAAGCACCGCAACAACCGCTATTAAGCCATCAGTCTCTATGGTTGTTGCGTACGTCATGGCCAGGGCCCCTAACCCCGTTGGTAGCGCCACCATCTCAGCAGCGAAGGTAGTTTTCCAGGCCATGACCGCCTCCGTCTTTATGAGGGGTAGTGCTTTAAGGAATGCCTGCGGTATCACTATCCTCTTCATGATCGTTAATGGCCTCGCACCAAGCACCATCGCGACCCCAACCTGCTCAGGGTCCATAGTCCTCACGGCATTAACGAATCCATAGAGAACAGGGGGGAAGGAGCATAGAAAGGACGCCGCAACCGGGAGTTCGAATTCCTTGAAGCCTATCCACACGATGAGGATTGGTATCCAAGCTATTGATGGTACGGCGAAGAAGATCGTCGCTATCGGCATCAGGTACTCGTTCAGTGACTTAATACTTAGCAGTAGCCCGGCGCCAAGCCCAAATAGTAGGCCCAGGAGAAAGCCCGTAGTAGCGCGTGCAGCCGTCCAAGCCAAGTTAACGAGTATTAGGTGCGCGTTAGATGGGTTGGTGAGGAATAAAGCTACGTCACTGGGAGCAGGTACCAGTACGTGAGGCAGTAGCCCAGCCCTCACCATAGCTTCCCACAGTATTATGAAGACCATTAACGACTCTATCGTCTTCTCCTTCATCAGCGCGTACCACCTGCAGATGGCCTTAAGGCTTCACGGGAACGACTATTTGGGAGGCGTTCAGCCTTACCTTAAGTACGTGGTGCTCGTACATGAAGTCTATGTACTCCTGAATCTGCTTCATGTCTATTGTCGTGTTCCACTGAAGCATCGATATAGAGTGCATCGCAACGTCGACGGGTATTCCGAGCGCTTGAGAATCTATTTCAGCAGCCTTAAATGGGTCGTTCTCCGCTTCTTTGATTCCTGCATAGGTGACCGCAACTATTTTCTTAACGACCTCAAGGTTGTTCTTCAGTAAGCTGTCGGAAATCACGACAAAGCTTCCGGGCATGTTGGGCCACACATCCTGAGCCCTGAGCAGTACCTTCATCCCCCTAGCCTCCACTACGCTGGCGTAGTGCTCCGGTATTGTGGCAGCACTTATCTCTCCGCTCAGTAGGGCTGCGAGCATTGCAGGAGGCTTCATGAATTTTATCGCGGCGAACTTGACACCGAATTCGTCCTCGATCTTCAGTAGGAGGAGGTAGCAGGGACTCCCTTTGCCGGGGGCATACACTATCTTGCCGTTAAGGTCCCTCAGGTCATGCACTTTCCTCGGGTTAACTACTAGGGCGTAGCCGTAGTTATGCACCTTCGCAACGATCTTCACTGGCACGCCCTTAGCTATGATCATTAAGGCGGGCCCTAAACACGCCCAACCCACCTGCACTTCCCCACGCGCCATCGCCGCCGCTAGGTCGAGGCCTGTCTTAAACTTAACCACGTTAGTTATATTCAGCCCGTACTTCTTGAAGAGCCCGTCATGGAGCGCGATCCATATCGGCGTAGCATGTGTGTTATACTCTACCCCTAAGCCTACAGAATAGAGGCTTTCTGCCTTATGGCTAAGAAAGTGCATGTATGTGTAAACACCAATTACTGAAGTAATAATTACTATAGTCACGATGCCTGCAATAATTTTAGCCTTATCCATAACTTACCACAATGATTACGGTGATGCTATTATTAAATAGGTTTCGTAATTGGTTTAAATTACGTAGTTTACGAGCACCAGATTAAGGGCTAGGTCCCTCCCGCAGATCAACCGGTAAGCTAAGTAAGGATCCATGCATATACTACTAGGGGGCTAGCTTGACGTACAGCGTACTCATATTCGATAAGACAACAGGAAAGGCCGGGATAGGGGTTGCTTCGGGCTCCGTAGCTGTTGGCTCGCGCGTGCCGTGGTGTAAACATGGGGTCGCGTGTGTCGCAACCCAGGCGTTCACGAACCCTTCCTTAGGCCCTAAGATATTGCGCCTAATTGAGGCAGAGGGTTCAAGCGCTGAGGACGCCTTGAATAAAGCATTGAGCACCGATCCAGAACCCAGTAAGAGGCAAGTAGCAGTGGTTGACTTTAAGGGTAGGGTGGCGTGCTTCACGGGTGATGAAGCACCCTTGAAGAGGAAGTGCGCTAAGGGTACTGGAGAGGGTTTCGCTTACGTCGTTGCTGGAAACCTACTTAGGAATGAAGGGGTTGTTGAGGCAGCGGCCTTCACCCTACTTAGGGAGATGCACGCTTCTGGCGATATTGTTGAGGCTATCCTATCGGCGCTTGAGGCGGCTGCGGAGGCTGGTGGGGACGCGCGTGGTGAGAGGAGCGCCGCTATACTGGTGGTTGGGGAGACTGCTTGGGGCCCGGAATACGATAGGGTTCTTGACGTTCGTGTTGATTATTCGGAGGACCCCCTAAGTGAGTTGAGGAGAATAATTAACGCGCTTAGAGGATCTTAAGGCCAGAGTCTTTTGATCCTAGCCACCCTAGAGGGCTTAACCTTCGCCATACCTGTTCGTGTAGCAACGACTAACTCGCCCCTAATACCGTACCCTACCGCTTCACCCTTAACTATTCCTCCACCACGTAACGTCACCTCAACGTCCTCCCCAATATTCACTAGTTTCTTCCCGTAATTCACGACGTGCCTTGCTAGGTGCCCCTCCACCGCATCCTGCACGGCTGAGCTCAATGCGCCAGCTAGCGAATTGATTCGCTCCTCACTACACGCATCGGTACCGAGCGCGTCGCACCTTAAACTCACAGTGCACGTTAAGCGATCACCACTAACGCTAACCGTTCCCTCACCAACAATGTCGTTCCTGACCACGTACTGGTTCGGGAACAGGATCCCTCCCCAACCATCGCTTACCTCGTCAAGCCAGGAAACCGTTGCTGACCCCATAGCAACTAGGCAGGCGTCCAGTAACTCGCTCAGACCTTCCCGAACCTTATCCCCTGCGTTGATAGTCATGATTATGAGCACGTTGTTCCCTTCCCGCTTAATTGCGGTGCTAACTTCGCTCATAGAACCGCCTCGAAGGGGTATTGATTGTAAGGATAAAACCCTTAGTTTTCGTGTTTTGAGCGTTGAATTACTCTTACTTGATCCTCAGTTTCTGGGCGAGGTCTCTGAGTTCTGGATGTACGTACTCACCGTTCTCTATTATCTTAGTTCCGTCGTCGAGACACTCTAATGTTGGGTTAAGGCATATCCCGTCCGTGTGTGAAGGTGCTGGGCCGAGTGAGCCTTGGAACGTTGATGATTGTGCTCCGAGACCCCACTCGATGGCGCCCCAGACCCTCTCGTCCTCGAGGATGTTCCCGGTTAGCTTAGCGCCTGGGTTGCACCCGTAGGAGAGGTGGGCGACCCTAAGCATTCTTTCATCGTTGAATGACTTGAGCCATGCTTCGAAGATCCTTGCTTCGGTGCCTCCCTCGACCTTAACTACCTTGCCTTCCTTTACGTGTAGCTTTATCGGCTCTCTCAGGAGACCGAGTTCCGCAGGTGGCCATACGGACCCGTCAAACACTATGACGCCGTTTATGCTGTCCTCTATGGGGGCCCAGTCAACTTGGCCGAAGAGCATGTACTCGCCCGGCCCGCTTACCTCACCCTCCGTTAGGACGGGGCGTGACGGGTCGTTCTCGAAGGTTACGTCCATGCCTGCCGGCGAGGTTGCCCTCATCTTCCTGCATGACCTGGTTATCTTGGCTAGCCTTTTCTGGAATTCGTAGAGTGTGGGTACGTCCACACGACCTATGTTCCTAACCATCATGTCCGCGTCCATACCCACCAAGCATATGTACCTGGTCCTACCGACCTTCATTGCCTCCTCGTAGGGCGTGGAGTACAGTAGCCACGCCTTGTTGAACTCAATCCAGACGTCCGACACCTTCAGTAACTCAGTCAACGCCTTAACGGGGACGTAGGGCTCGACCGCCTTCCCAACTCCGGGGGCTGTCGCGTGCCACGCGACCAGCGCCTTAGCCCCGGCCGCCTCCGCGGCCTTAGCGGTTGCCTCAACCACGCGCCAGTCGCTCGCTGTATCGGCAGTTATCACGACCTCCTCGCCGGGCTTGACCTTCATTACGTCCTCAATGAGCTTTCGCGCGGCTATGGCTAACTCAAAATCTAGTCCCGCAGGCAGGTTAATCACCAAGGAAAATATTGCGGGTAGGTTTAAAGAATTTTAACCTATATTAAATATTAATTACAGTAACCACTAGTAAGTTGCACAACATGCATTACGTTAAGGTAGACCCCACGACGAAAAGATAATCACGTTAATTAACTCCTAAACCTCCCTCACCGCGGATGATGAAGATTGGTCTTAACGAATGGTGAGTGAGGGAGCGATTTCTGACGCGGTACTCACCCAACATGAACTAACCAAACCTTACTATCGTAGACCACGTACCTACCTAAGGCGTCTGTCTGCGCCCATGTTGCGCCGAAGGGCTTTACGTATAATGGCGTGTTTGTTCCTATATCTGAGTAGGGTTCGCTAATACCAATGTAGAAGTTATGTGAGTAGCCTCCCTTGGCTAGGTACACGGCTATTCTGAACGTGCCGTTAGCGAATTGAGTCACTCTTACCACGTGGTCCTTCCAGTCATCAAGGCTTTGAGGATATGTAGGGTTGTAAAGATCTTCCCAGAAAATTAGGAAGTCAAC
>JAMOOZ010000246.1 GCA_027064885.1 Desulfurococcales archaeon | reverse complement strand
TGTGAAAGGCTGCTTAACAGCTATGGAGGTCAGCGCCATCACGGAGAGAGCGGAGTAACCGAGGAAACCGCTCTCCTTAACAAACACCCTTAGGTTAAGGACGTATGTAACGATTAGGGCTATGCCGAAGTAAATAAGTGAAGTAATATCCATGGGGTTGAAGCGTCTTTTACTAATCTGAGGAGCTACAAGAATTAAGGAAATTACAAAGGGGACAACAACGCCCAAGTTGCTCCCCGTACCACACAGAACCCAGTAGGTAATCCACGGAATGAAAGAAACGAATATGTTGAGCATACCGGGTATTCTCCTACCGCCGCCTCTCGTACCTCCAACCAGTTTGCATCGCCTCCTGGATTCGCTGTAGGCTCAGGCAAACAGGTGAATGTAAGACCAACATTTAAAAATATCATCTCAGCTAACACCTCCACGAAGTAGCCAGGGTGACCATGCTAAGGGGCTAAGCAGGAAAGGATAGGGGTAGCCGTTTCTGCTTAGTATCATTAGCCATGAATGAATAACTTCCGCACGTCCCGCAACGCAGAGATCCTTAGAAAAGCAGGCATCATGGGCTATAGACCTACAGGTTGCCGGCTCCCCTTGATTCATGCACTTCGACTTTTGCTTACTGCAATATGAGGGCTAAGCTAGTAACACTACCGCCACTATGAGGAGGAACCTGAATAAAGATCATGCTTTGATAATGTGTGTTGTTCTTGTTGTGCCCTTTATTTTGCTGGCCTAGCTAGTTTAGCATAGTGTGTTTCATGGACTTAAGTTTAAGCGAGAAGATTAAAGTTCTTGAACTCTTAGTTAGGGTTCCCTTCTATAGTGTGGTCGGCTTCACCAGCGGTAAGATAGTTTACGTTTCTGATGCTGAGGGTATTATGAGTTTTATGGTCTCTTAACCCAGTTAATGGTGAATCTCGACGCCTTGCTAGGGAGCCCATATATAGTGTGATGAGACCTCACCCGCAGTCGAAGTATGTTATATTCACTCGTGACGTTACGCGAGGTAGGGAGCCGCAGTAGCCCTTCATAGATGGGAAGGTGGTCGCGTCCCCTGAGGGGACTGTCGGTTGCTTAGCTATTAATGAGGATGCAATGAAGGCGTACTACTCAGCCTCCTCACTAATCTCTTCCTCGAAGATATATGAGGTGGACCTGAGAGAAATGGGTGCAGGGTGCTACTCGATAACCCGCTCCCTAAGGAGCTCGAGGGTAGGATAGGGAAATCCTACTTCATGAAGTACAGGTCAAGCGACAGTTTGGAAATACCGATGTATGTGGTAGAGTCAGTTGTTGCCAGCAAGCCTGGACCAACCGTAGTGTACGTGCTTGGCGATCCGTGGAGCGAAGTATATGACGTCTGGTCAACACTAATTAACAGCCTAAGCGATGATGGGGCACGTGATTAAGGCTGTGGACGACATAATGAAGATCATTCATATTACCAGCTATTATGTTCCTGGACAAATATATCGGTAAATCAGAGGAAGACTAAGCTACTTGGAGCGGCACGATAAAGTAAATACTTCAAACAGTTTGTTGCTAACTCGTTTCCGGTGTCGTTAGCTTTCATTTTAAGCGACCTTACGTCAGCACTACCCGCTTTATCCTGTACCTAGGTATCGGGCGGGCAGTCTCCCTGATGAGTTTCTGAATTGCAAGCCTTATCACATCGGACCTACTCATTCCATGTACTAGTGCGTAACGATCGAGTTCCTCCAGCAAGTTTTCAGGGAGCTTGAATGTGACGATTCTCGTAACTACCACCTTCAGGTGGTTTAGTGAGGGGTATACTTAAGCTAATCCGGTATGGTTGTACATAGTGGGAGGTATGTGAAAGTAATCCTTCTTAGCCCTTAAACAGCCGTTAATTTCAACTGATGAATTAATCATATGAAACCTCTAACGCGTATGCCATGCTTCCTTAAGCACCTCATGATTGTGTCAGGCCTATCTGTTATTATAGCGTCAACACCCATGTCCGCTAACGAAAGCGCTAACTTACAGTCATTAACTGTCCATGCAAGGACCTTGATTCCTGATATGTGAAACAGGTTGATAAGTCCTTCACTTAGAAGAGTGTAGTTTGCTGACACGGCATCAGCGTTAGCTGCGAGAATCATTGAGACAGGGTCGACTGGTAAGTCATGAAGAGTTGCAGCGATTACGGCTCTGTTAGTCAGCTCTTTTAATTCCCTAATCATTGGGTGATAGGGTGTTGATACATAGGCGTATTCTATGTCGTACTCATAAGGCATACGATCTATGACCTCTGCCAGCGACTGAAGGTTAATACCACGTTTTATATCAAGAAGTACTCCGGAAAACCCGCTTAGGGACTTAAGGTGGCTCTCAAGTGTTGAAGCCTTAATTAAGGGATCTCTGTAAAATAGTTTATAGTCGATGTAAGAGAACATTTTTCCGACAAGTGAGGCACGCTTAACTTCGCTAGGACCATGCTTAACTAGTAATTTTCCATTATTGCCGGGGCAGACGTCTATCTCGACTATGGGTACCTTAATGAACCTATAGAAGCTAATGACCCTCCAGGAATTAGCTCTATGTCCCACAACGGCAACCTCACTAACCATAGGACCTCAATCCTCTTCACCGAGGGTCTTGCGAAGGTTCCGGATCTTCTCTTCTTTAGTGAGGAAAAGAAGTTCATCCCCTTCCTTTAATTTCATGTCCTTCAAGGGTTTGAGAATGCTATCTCCGCGAGCAACTGCGCATAAGACAGTATCTTCGGGTAACTTGATATCATTAATGCTCACGCCTAGTAGCGACTCCCTAACGGGGATCTTTACTAGCGTAACTCCCTCGCCCAGTACTTCACTAGGGCGAGGGGCCCCCTTAGCGATAGCGATAATTTCGCTAACTGTTAGTTTTGTCGGGACAACGACGTTCTCAAGACCTAGTCCTCTGGCTACCTCCTCAAGTGAGGGGTCCTCCAGAATCGCCACGACGCGCTTAGCACCTAGTTGCTTAGCGAGCAGAGCTGATAGGATATTACTTCTATCGTCTCCAGTGGCGGCGACGAATAGGTCTGCATTAGAGCAGTTGGCATCCTTAAGCACACCTAAAGTTGTTGCGTCGCCATGAAGGACAGCACAATCTAACTCCTCGGCTAGTGATTGTGCACGCTTAGCATCACTCTCTATGAGCGTCACTTCAATCTTAGTCTCCTGCAGGTGCTCGGCCAATAGCTTACCTACGTCTCCTCCGCCAGCCACTATCGCTTTCAATACATCACACTATTTGAGTGCATGCTACCGATTAAATAAAGTTATCTTTCTCTAAGGCGAATTAAACCCGCGAAAGCTGCAATTATCGTAATCACTTCTAATCTTCCGAGAATCATGTTAATCATTAAAACAGCCTTCAATATGACTGGCAGTTGAGGAGTAATTATGCTTGGCTGGAGCCCAACAGTACCTAAGGCGGAGGTTACGGAGAAAAGCGACGGCAAGAGACCGTAGCCAAACGCTGTAAAGGTTAAAGTAGACAATGCTATGACGGCGGCGTATGTCAATATTACGGTTAAGTACATTAGGACTTCCGAGTCTTCTATTCGTTCACCGCCGACCTTAACAATATGGACTCTCTCCTTAGGCTCTGTAAGCCTCAGTATTGAGGTAATGAACGCCTTGAACGCTACAATTACCCTAAACTGCTTCACACCGCCTCCTGTTGAACCCATTGAAGCACCTATGAACATAGCTAAGACAAGCAATAATTGCCCCGCAACAGGGATAGAGTCAACGTCGGTAGTAGAGTATCCTGTAGTACTTAATGCAGATATGAAGTGAAAGAACACGGTAATTACATCGTTACGCCACAAAGTAAATAAAACGATCCCGCCTAAGATGGTCAATAATGTGAATGAAGTGAGCTGTGCACTCTTTAACAAGTATTTAAGGTTCCTGCTCTGTAAGACCTTATAATATAATATGAAGCTCTGGGAACTAAGGAACATGAAAAGCATGGCAACTAGGGCAGAATTACCCGATAAACTAATATACCCGGAGAAACCGCCTGTTGACGTAGTTGTGAGAGAATAAATTAACGCATCAAAAGCTGGTAAACCGGTCACGGTGTACGTTAGGAAAGCTAAGGATGTTAATCCAACATAAAACAGTACAATGTGCTTAGAAAGAGTACTTGAGCTCGGCAAGGAAGGCTCTCTTTTGAAATGAGTTGAAAATAGACGGTACGCAGCAGTTCCAGGCCTCACAAGCAGTGATAATGTTAGTACAACGATCCCTAAACCACCTAACCATTGAAGCCATGCTCTAGCAAAAACGAAAACCGGAGAGAGGGATGATGTGCTGTACATTGAGAGGCCTGTAGTGGTGATGCCTGAAACACTTTCGAATAATGCATCTGTGAAGTCGTAACCACTAGCATACATTACTAAGGCATTGGCAACTGCGGGAAGTATGAATGAGAGGGTAGCTATCGTAGCTGCATCACAGAACCTGAGATCCTTGTTAGATGCTCCACGCCCAAGCGTATGGATTGTATAGCCTAGGAACGTCATTAGCGTACCTGTCATGAGGAAAAGTACGAATGCATCACCCCCGGTTACTAAAGCTATGAGGGCTGGTGCGTAATTAGCTACACCGAAAATTACTAGGATTAAGCCTAAGTAATACGCTACTGTCCTAGCTCTATTAGACATTCAGTGCATCACCTTATTAGCGCTAAGGTAATTTTTCAGAACCTACACAAAAAAGTGATTATCTAGAGCAAATGTATTTGTAACGCGAAGCTAATCCGGCGGGGATTCTCTCGTCATCCCGGCGTCAGTAGCGACGGCTTTCTTCATACCCTTCAATTCCTTTTAAGGATTTGCGTCTCAAAACCTTAACGTTTGAACCTCGAGGCCAGTAAGTCTTCGACAGTATCTTTGATTCTCTTCGCACCTTCAATTATTTTATCTTTGGAGATGCAGAAGCTGAACCTTATGTAGTCCTTGCCAGCAGTGTCGGGGAAAGCCGTGCCTGGTAGCGTTACCACGTACTTACTGTCTATTAGGTAGTCAACGAATTCCTCAACATTCATGCCTATACTATCCAACAGTCTCCTGACACGCGGGAATACATAGAAAGCACCAGCGCTTCTCCAAACCTCGAAGCCAGGAACTTTCCTTAACTCAGCGACCATGGTGTCCCGACGCTCTCTAAATAGGTTAACCATGTCCCTTACAGGTTTCCAGTCCCCTTTCAGGGCAGCGATGGCGGCGCGTTGCGCCATGGATGGCGGGCATGACCAGACGTTAACAGCAAGTTTCGTTAAGTTACGTACTACATCACTCCTAGCAACTAAGTACCCGACCCTCCATCCCGTCATGGAGAAGGTCTTCGAGAACCCGTTTAAGTAAATTACGTAGTCCCGCCAGTCAGGGAATTCCATGAATGACTTAAACGTGCTTTCCTCGTAAATGAAGTTATCGTAAATTTCGTCAACGAAGACCACTAGGTTATGCCTCCTAGCTAGATCCATTAAGGCATCGAGTTCTGCTGGCTTAAATATAGCTCCTGTGGGATTGTGGGGATTATTGACTACTAGGGCCTTAGTCTTACTGGAGATAGCTTTCTCGATTTCCTCGATGTCTAAGCTAAAGCCTCTGTCCTCTCCCTCCCACTTAAGCGGGATGTAGACAGGCTTAGCCCCTATGAACTTGGGAGCCTCCGAGTACACGGGGTATGTTGGTTCGGGGACTATTACTTCATCGCCGGGCTTCAGGTACGCGGCGAGGGCAAGGAACGCAGCCCCCTTAGTACCTATGGTTACTAGAACTTCATCCTCCTGAACATCACTACCGTACCTCTCGTTAAGGTACTCGGCAATAGCGGCACGTAACTCCTTTATGCCTTGTGTCTCGGTGTATCCTGTGAACCGCTCCTTTAGCGCCTTAATCCCTTCCTCAACTATGTGGTCAAACGTAGGTATGTCCGGCTGTCCAACACCGAAGCTAATGACGTCCTTCCCGGCGGCCTTGAGTTCCTTGGCCTTAGCTATGTATGCGAATCCCCGCTCGCCGAGTAAGTCCTTAATACATTCCTTAAGGCCTAGTGTGGGTGGGTTGCTCACGTTGTGCACCAAGTTAGTCTTATCGCGAAGGAGTTAATAACGTCGCATTTCCTAACCACAAATAATTCACGCAATCATTCAGAATAAGGTGCCTGCTTGCACTGTGAATGTATTTTAAATATGTTGCATACTTTATGAAGTTTAAGAAAAAGAGAATTAATAATCACAGCAGTAGATTATGCTTTGGTGAGGACTGCTTGAGTAAAGGTTGTGAAGACATAGTTAAGGAAGTATTAAAGATGGTATGGCCCAAGCCCCTAAAGCTATTCACGGCTGGGCCAGTCGCATGCTTCCCCGAAGTCTTGGAGGCTATGTCTTTCCAAATGTTTAGTCATAGATCAAAGGAGTATCGTGACCTACATAAGGACACTGTCGAGAGGCTAGAAGCTTTCCTAGAGGCTAGGAAAGGCACCGTACTCCTCTTCCCAAGTAGTGGTACTGGCGTGATGGAGGCTAGTGTAAGGAACTTCGTGGGTCCCGGCGGGAAGGTTCTCGTTACGATCATCGGGTCCTTCGGGAAGCGATACAAGGAAGTAGTGGAGTCAAACGGTAGGGTTCCCGTAGTACTGGAGGTAGAACCCGGAAACCCTGTCCTGCCTGAAGAGCTGGATGACGCGCTTAGGAAGAACCCAGACGTCGAAGCTGTAACCATAACGTACAACGAGACCAGCACAGGCGTTCTGAACCCACTCAAGGAACTAGCTAAGGTAGCGAAGGAGCACGGGAAGCTGGTATTCGTTGATGCGGTCTCCGCCATGGGGGCTGCGGACATAAAGTTCGATGAGTGGGGCCTTGATGTGGTCTTCAGCAGTAGCCAGAAAGCGTTTGGTGTTCCCCCAGGCCTAGCTATAGGGGTATTCAGCGAGGAAGCGCTAGAGAAAGCACGGAATATACAGAATAGGGGATGGTACTTCGACGTGCTCAAGTATATCAAGTACCAGGAGGAGCAGTGGTCGACACCATCCACACCCCCGATACCCCAGATAATAGCGCTTAACGTAATCCTACGCGTAGTTGAGAAAATCGGCGGTAAGTACGAGTGGCTAAAGATCTATGAAAGGAGAGCAGAGAAAATAAGGTCAGGCGTTAAGGCCCTAGGCATGACATTATTCGCGAAGGAAGGGTACGAGAGCCCCACCATAACATGCGTCAGGACACCACCTGGAATTAGTGGCTTAGACGTCTACAATAGGATGAGGGATAAGGGTTACGAGTTAGCTAAGGGTTACGGGCAGTTCAAGAAGACGACGTTCAGAATAGGGCATATGGGCTACATGCCTGACGAGTACATAGATGAGATGCTTAAGG
>JAMOOZ010000245.1 GCA_027064885.1 Desulfurococcales archaeon | reverse complement strand
CTGCAGGTTGACCTCAGCCAGCGCTTCAGCAATACTTACTACCCTACGGAAGGCTCCTGCCCTCATCCTTCCCTCCCCTCCCCACGAACCAGCTTCCTATATAGGTCCGTTAAGTTGCCTGCGAGAACCTCCACCAAGGTAAGACCGTGTTCCTCGACTACCTTCCTAACCTCATCCTGCCCGCCGTACTCCGTCATTACCTTTAAGCAATTGCCCTCTATCTCAACACCCGCGACTCCCCTAAGCATTATTGCGTCCCTAGCGGCCTTACGGAGTGAAGCCTCACTTCTTCCCCTAAATACTAGCTTAACCTTACCCTTAGCCATACTCACTAAGTCCACGGTACTGCCCTCAGCCACGATGACTCCAGAATTAATTATCACTAGGTAATCGGCGTACTGCTGCGCCTCCGCAAGTATGTGGGTTGAGACTAACGCAGTTACTCCATGATCCTCCTTCAACTCCTTAAGTAGGCTATAGAACTCCTCCCTACCCTCAGGGTCTATATTGGATGCTGGCTCATCAAGCACCAAAAACCTAACGTTACCTATTAACGCCACAGCTAACGCAACCCTCTGCCTCCACCCGGCCGAGAGGCTCGACGCCTTAGAATCAAGCATGTGAGTAATCCTAGCTAGCCTAGCTACTCTCACCACCTCCTTACGAACATCCTCAACACCCTTGAGCCTAGCCACGTGACCCAGTAGGTGCGCTACCCTGACAGGAGGCAGCTTCGGTGCCTCAGGCAGGTACCCTGTTAACGACCTGACTAACCTAGGGTTCACCCAAGGATCCTCCCCAAATACCTCGACACTACCGTAGTCACGGGCGAGGGCCCCCACAATCACTCTAAGCGTCGTTGTTTTACCCGCGCCATTAGGCCCCACCAAACCAGCTATGCATCCTTCAGGAACCCTGAAGGTCACACCCCTCAGCGCTTGATTCCCGTCAAACGCCTTAACCACGTCCCTCAACTCCGCAACATACGGCAAGCTCCCACCAATCAACAAAGTCAGGTTGTTCCGTTTAAGAAGAAATGAATGGGATAACTCTCCACAAGCTCATGGAGAGTTCCTCTTCTCGAATTGAGCCGTTACCTACCCTGAGTTAAGCTAGCAATTAGGTAACGTAATTAATCTCCGCTTGAAGTACCTACGTGAGGTGCGTCTAAGGCCATGGAGGTTCGCGTTAAGATCTGCACGGATGCCACGGGATGCGTTGACGCCGTCCTAACGGATGAGTTCTCGCCCCGAACGTTCAGATCCTTAGTCAATGCGTTACCCATAGATTCAGTAGCGTATAGGTGGGGAGATGAAGTGTACTTCGAAACCCCCGTGGACGTCGGT
>JAMOOZ010000244.1 GCA_027064885.1 Desulfurococcales archaeon | reverse complement strand
ATGCCGCTCTCCCCTACAGCGCCTATCAAGCACAGACTTACATGAAAGGTGTGCCCATGCAGCCTAGGAGTGCCGTTAACAGGCGTGTAGTGGGCGGCGTTTATCGGCCGTGACCTAACACACACCTTACCTGTCCTCATCACCGGAACACCTCTCAGTCAATGGGAGCGTATCCTGTCTTGAGTATGTGCCTCACCTCATCGGACGTTCTCTTCATCTTCTTCAATACAAAGATTATCGAGTCACCCTCCCGCCTAACGTTTATGATCTCAGGGCCCATCCCGAGCGACTGCATGAAGTCCAGAATCTCCTCGATCACTTCCTCGTCGTAGACCCTTAGCCTGTACTCGGCGAAGACAGTGCCCTTAGCCTCTACTTCCTTCACTGTATTGAGGGCCGGGATCAGTAGGCTCATCCCGAGCCTCTCAGCAACTTCCCTTATCCTATCCTCGTCCGCGCCCTCTTCGTACAGCATGAATATCTCCCTTAGGAGCCTCGAGAAAATGTATGATCTACCCTCATCAAAGAAGAACCTCATGCCAACACTTAGGTCACCTATGTTTGCGGAGTGCGTGGTATACTTCAGCGGTGGGACACGATAGAGGGGATCCTTCATCACAACACCCTCCCTGCCATCGCTGTCAAGCTCCTTCACTATATTCCTTATTTTCCCGAGATCCTCCTTACTAACTCGGCCAAGCTCCCTAACCCTCGGTACTCCGTATTCGTCGAGGAGCGCATTCCTTTCGTCAACCGGAAGTTGCTTACCCTCGGAGGACAGTATATCGAACGCGAAGAACGAGAAACCATCTGCCTCCGGATACTCGTGTGGGACGTAAGGATTCTCCGGACCAATGACTTCGCCAGCGACTACGAGGAATGCATTATCCTCAAGCAACTGCGTAAGCTCATTCCCTAGGCTGTGCCTGATCCTGTGAGTTGTGTAAGGGCATATGAAACCACCTCTCGTGAAAGCATATATTTCATCTCCAAGCATCGCTACCCTCACATTGTAGCCATCTAGCTTCTCTTCAATTACCACTGTGTCGATGAAATGATTCCTAACAGACTCTAGGAGAAGTATGCGCTGTATTGAAGGATAGGGCGGTATGACATATACCTTACCATCTTTCATCACCACCGCTGTCCCTTCTCCTACACCGTGTGTGCTCTTCCTGAACACAGCGTACTCTATGTCTCTATACCTCATCAGCCGAACGATTCCTCTCTCGAGGAGATCGGTGAATATTTCCTCACTTATTCCGAGAGCCTGAGAAAACTCTGCTTTCATAATATGCCCCCATATAGAGGATGTTTAAGGCAGGTATTCAATAGTATGGGTTGGGGGCAG
>JAMOOZ010000243.1 GCA_027064885.1 Desulfurococcales archaeon | reverse complement strand
TATTTACTATTGCCGGGTTAGTTATGTTAGCCTCAGCGCTATCTGTGAAAATAGCTGCTGATGGTGACGGTACATACGTCCTCAGCGTAAATGTGTCAGCTCTAAGTAACCTGGGTGCACTAATACTTGCTGCCATGGGGTTAACGGTACTGGTTATAGGGAATGCTGCTTCGTTCTTTAAGGTGCTCTCTGAGCTACTCAATGATTCATCATTACGAGATTATTTCTGGTAAGCCCTCCGTACTCTGAAATACATTACCCCCATAGCAATAGCTAGGGCAATGCTTAAGGCGAGTAGTACGTAGGGAAGCCACTCCGGCATAAAGGAAGTCTTAGCTGGCACTGTGGTCGTAGTTATAGGTGTGTGACCAACTATAATCTCCCTTAGTAGGTCCGTATTAGCCGCAACTAACTTGACGTAGAGAGTTGCTCGAACCTTGACGTTCCTTGACCCTAGATTCATTACGGACGTGGTTCCGTTAACGTACTTTAGCAGAATTCCTGTCTTGCACTCATAGTATGCCTCACCACTTACACCGACATCGTATCTTTTCGCGTTAAACAGTGCTCCATCCACGTCAATTAAGTTGCAGGACTTTGAGGGAACCTCTAGCCGTACTGGCGAGACGGTGGCTACGGCTCTGAGCACGTCCTGTAATTTACTCCTGGGTATCACGGCACTACTTATTGACGGGATAATGAACTTCTTGATGAACATAGTAACGTTACTTCCTGCCCAACCAAGCAATGTTGCTAACGCTACCCACGATCCCGAAACAAACTTTACAGAAACGTTCCCTACGGGGCTAGAGATGACCTTAACGTGCGTTGAATTCAAGTTAGCTATCACGTACATGTAATACTCGCTTACGTTAAGTGTTGCAGAAGCGTCACCTATATTACTTACCTCTACAACATATGTATACTCGTACTTTAGCCTAAGGCTCTCCCCAACGATATTGAAGGCATCATCAAGACCGCCTGCTTGTACTGTGATGCCAAGGATACTGAACCACGTCAATGCTAAAATAATAGAAGCAAGAATTACGGTGCACGGAACTGTTCGTGAATGTGTAGCCCCCATCACTTACTCACCATTGCCTAGGGATTATGTGATGATTCCTTTAAATAGTATCATGCATTACGCCCCAGAACACGATACACTAAGTGTACCTCATTTCCGCATTCACACCTGATGGCGTGGGTAAGTCTCAGTTTGACCCACTCACTAAGGGTTCCGAAGCCATGTCCCTCCACAGGTGTGATAGCATCACTTCCCCCAATGATGTAGGGTGATATCGTTACTCTGAACTCATCCACTAAGGAGAGCCTGAAGAAATGCCAGAGCAGCTCACCGCCTCCCTCGACTAAAATACTTGAAATACCTTTCTCCCTGAGCTTCAGTAGAGCCTCGTTTAGGTCAATCACCCCGTTAACGCAAGGGAAGGTAAGAACCTTAACACCAGCTTCGAGAAGAGCGGTGATTTTCTCAGACCTACTGTTATCCGAACATGTAAGGATAATGGTTTCAGCATCCTTGTTCGTCACCACGCGCGAATTCAGTGGTATGCGGAGCCTACCATCAACAATTACTCGCTTTGGGTTAGGACCCTTCACTAGCCTAACAGTCAATAGAGGATCATCGATCAACACCGTTGAAGCGCCCACAACGACGGCGTCGTGACTTGCCCTCAGAGCATGTTGTCTCTTCTTATCGAAGGGACAGCTAAGCCTTGAGTCCCTAACCACGGAAGCTATTTTCCCATCAGCTGACATGGTTACGAAGGCCGTGACGTAAGGGCGCCGCCTCCTCAACACAGTACCTGCAGGCACCTTCCATCACCAAGGAAATAACTAGATCTTCTCCCCCTCTCTTCACGAGTCCCGCATACTTATCCTTAGCCCTCTCCAGCACAGTCCCTGCATACCTCAACACAATGAAGTTTACTGGACCACCCTCGACAACGCGGTTTCTCACACCCACTGGTGACGCGTTAAGCAACGCCCTAAGAACCCATTTAGCGTCATTCACACCCGCAATCCTAGCTAAAGCGAATAGCCTTTCTGCCTCTCTCCAAGGATCTGGTTTAACCCAGCCACAGTTATCTGTCCCTAAAGAAACGCTAATCCCAGACTCATAAACGGCTCTGAGATCGGGAAGACCTACCTTAAACCACTCATTAGACCTAACGCAGAGAACTAAGTTTACACCATGCGATAACAAGGTTCGCAATTCCTCGCTACGTAGCCATGTTCCATGAACGACAGTATCTGGCGGTCCGACCCTAAGGATCAAATCAAGGTCTCTCAGTTCCCACGTCTCTCTAGTCTCGGATACATGGGAGAATACAGGCTTACCTCTTTTCTTGAACTCCGAAATAAGGTAACTCAAGACATCCTCACTAAAGTAAAGAGGGGAAGAAATACCCAACCCTTCGCTCTGCTCCAAAAGCCCAGGCAATTCACTCCTCACAGCGCGCGAATTATGCGTGGACGGCATACCTAGGACAAAGTGGCCGTAAGGGCGCTCATCCCTATCAATCGATAGCCCGTATATGCCAAACTCCCTAAACTCAGCTATGAAGCCTACTCCCAACCTCCAGGAAAGAGTCCTGAACTCCTTCAAGACTTGAAGTAAGTCCTTCTTCGAGGCTTCCCTAATTAACCTGTACTTAATGCCATGGGGCTCACCAACAATCTCATCGATACTTAAATCCAGCCCGGACTCTGGTGCCACGTAATCAAGTACGTGGACATGCATGTTCGCTACTGGGGGCATTACCATGCAACATGAGAGATCGATGTCGGGGACGGTGTTCCCGCCCTCAATTCCCGTTATGATGCCATTACTCACGACGAGGCTTAAGCCATCGCTCACGAAGCTAAGGTCATCACCGATTATGCCGGCAGAGAACCTAATCACTACTTCATCCTTCAAGTTACTAGGCACCATTGAATATACGTTACTTACACGTAATTAGGTTGGCGTTGCAGTTAATTCTATTACGTGAAGGAGCAGAAATTATGGTGAGTACAAGCTTAATTCGCTTCGGATGATGAGAAAAGCGGTATGACGGATGATTTATAGCAAACCGTCTGACGAACGCGGGTTCAGGGATCATGACTTACTAATCGATAAGCAAGGCAGGATATATGTTGTGGTGGGGAATACACACCCACCAGGCCAGGTCATAGCTTACGTTAAGTACGTACCAACAGGCAAGGTAACTCAATGGAAAAGGTTTAACACTTACTACGAACGCGTGTTGAAACACTACAACGTAAAGCTGATGAGGGAAGCTTCCCAGAAACATGGCGTGATCGAGAAGGATCCCATAATTGGAGCCCCAACACCCAAGCTACCTGTATCCTTAATCAGTGAATGGTTAACCCCAGAGACAAGGATGGCAGAACTCCTACGCATAATAAACGACAAGGTCGAGGAGGACGCCCTCTCTGCGGCCGCGATAGTGGCTGATACCAGCGGCATTAACTTAAGCAAGGTCGGAGTAACGGGATCGGTACTCGCTAAAATGCATAGCACTACGTTCTCTGATGTAAATCTAGTAATCTACGGTTGCAGGGAAGCAATAACCGTAGCCACCACGCATCTAAGGAAGTTTGATGAACTCCCAAGGAATGTTTTCGAAGCACGGATACTCAGGAAGTCAAGATTGCTTAGCCTGCCCCCAAAGATTGTCGCTTCACTCTATCCTCCATACGCGAGAATAGCGATTAAGGACCGCCCAGTAGGCATAACGTTTGTGAATGACATGCGTGGAAGGTATGGTGAGGAAGCATTCCAACCAATAGGTACTGCGGAGGTTGAAGTATACATAGAGCCATGGCAGTGCTCAGCACTCTTCTACCCGGGATCCGCAACAATTAGTGCCGTGATTAACGTGTGTAAGGTCTCAAGTAATAGTGTGGATCATGTAGAACTCGCAAAAAACTTAAACTTAGTGATAACGTACGAGGGTCTCTTCAACTACACGCTGTTTAGAGGAGGAAGACTTAGGCTTCGAGGGGTGCTGGAACGCGTTATCCCGACAGGTACCTTCGCGCTCCTGCTGGGCGGTGCCGAGGAGCCAGGTTACGCCTTACCGGTTTGACTCTCGCTTTCCTCGCCCTTACTTTGTTCCCTCTTCTTAACCATTGGGAACGGTATAACTTCCTTTATTGATGTCTGTCCTGCTAAGATCAACGCTAGCCTATCTATCCCCACACCGAGTCCACCTGTGGGAGGCATTCCATACTCTAATGCCTCAACGAAGTCCCAATCGAACGGATGTGCTTCCTCATCACCTAACCTTTTCCTTTCCTCCTCCATGCGGAAGTACTGCTCTTGAAGCACGGGGTCATTAAGCTCGGTGTATGCATTAGCTAACTCTATGCCCGCGATGTATAGCTCGAACCTCTCAGCATACCTTGGATCCTCTCTATGCGGCTTAGTGAGAGGCGATGAGGACGCCGGGAAGTCTATGACGAACGTAGGTTGCATTAGGTGTTCCCGCCCAACTAACTTATCGAAGAGCTTGACGATGGCTCTACCACGGTCGTAACCCCCAGCTAGGCTGATCTGATGCTTCCTGAGCAACTCCTTTAGGTCGTCATTACTTAGCGCCTCAACATCGATGCCAGCATATTCTCTAAGGCCGTCGACTAACCTTAATCTCCTGTAGGGTGGGGATAGGTTCAATTCCACTTCCGGGTTCTCCGCGGGGTAAGGTATGCGGGTCGTGCCAATGACCTTAAACGCAACCTCACTTATGAGGTCCTCCGTGAGGCGCATTATGTTATTGTAATCCGCGTATGCCTCGTAGGACTCCATCATCGTGAACTCAGGGTTATGTAGTACGTCTATATCCTCATTCCTGAAGTTCTTTCCTATCTCGAAGACCTTATTGAAGCCAGCAACTATCAACCTCTTTAAGTAAAGCTCTAAGCTTATCCTCAGGTACCAGTCCTCCCCTAAAGCCCAAACATGTGTTTTAAAGGGCCTCGCAGCCGCCCCACCGTAGACAGACTGTAGGACGGGGGTCTCGACCTCTATGTACCCACGGCTCCACATGAACTTACGGATTTCCTTAATCGTGTTGAATCGTACTTCCAGCACTCGCCGCACTTGAGGGGTCATCATTATGTCAAGGTAGCGCTTCCTGTACCTAGTCTCAGGGTCAAGTAGCCGATGCCCCCACTTCACTGGCGGTGACCTTAGAGCTTTAGAAAGGATCTGGTAGTCCTCAATGTTGATGGTGAGTTCACCTTTCTTCGTTACGAAGAGTTCACCAGTTACGTTCACGAAGTCTCCAAGGTCTATGATCCTGAAGAATTCCTTAAATCTGTCCCTGCCTAAGACCCTCGCGTTAAGCGCGCACTGAATGCGCGCACCGTCATCTACGATATCTATGAATGCTAACTTACCGTGCTTTCTTACCGCAACAACGCGTCCAGCAGCGGAAATTTTAGTTCCTACGTTAGGGTTAGAGAGTATCTCCTTAACAGGTATTGGTTTAAACTTCGGTATGTGTGGATATGGGTTAATTCCTTTCTCTATTAATTCCTCTCTAAGCTTCCTCCTCTGCTCTCTCTCAACACTCAATACACGCACCTAGGGTTAGAATGGATCTCAGTATTAAATGATTAGGGCTAGTGAGTGCTCTTCTGATTCGTATCACTGTATGTTGTTTTGTTGTGATATGGATTTCATTGGTTCCGCCTCACCCAGAGAGCCCATCTCGTGGGGGTCATGGGCGGCCGTCAAGCCCAACGTCCGAGCTCTCGTTCATGTTTAACCTCACGGGCTCGAGGTGTGGCTCCCGTCACCCTCACGAACATATAGTTCACGCAACACGCTATGAATACTCGCTCGAAAAGAAATGATATAAAAGAAATGTAAAGCATAGTTTTATGTTTCTGTTCCTACACCTGCTTAGGTTTCTTTATTCTTAATTCGATCATCCCTTTTCTCTGACGTAAGCTCACGTAATTGGGGTCTATGTCAAAGGGGAGGGTGATAACATCCCTGTACTCGGTGAACACAGTCTCTCCTCCTTGACCCGACCACTCACTGAACCTGTGCTGCATCTTTAGCTTCGCTCTTATGAGGATCGCGTTACCCTTGAACTTTACGTCTATTGAGCCTTGATCGGCGTTCGGTAAGTCTATGTAAAGTATGTACTCGTCACCTAGATCCCGCATAGTATATAGAGGGCGTAAGTATCCTTCATAAGACCAGCTAGGCGTTAATGCCTTCCTAATTTCCTCGAGCTCCCTGAGAATCTGCTCTTCCTCCTCCCGAAAGCTCTCCAACATTTTCTTCTCTATCTCCCTTATCTTCCGCCAAAACCTCTCGAATTCATCTGTGCTCACAGCTTCTCACCTCAACGAGGCTACTGTCTTTCTCATATGTTGAGCGGCATGGAGTACTCGTACTCCTTCCTCATGCGTGTTAAGTTAGGCATAGCAGCCTTCATGGCGTCCCTAGCCCGCATCCTTATGGCTTCAGCTCTCTCAATAAGTTCTTTAACATCCACAGTAACCCCGATGACCTTGGAAAGCGCCTCAAGGTTCTTCGCAGACGCCTCAGGATCCGGGAACTCTAGGAAAGATTCAGTCATAACTAAAGTCACCGGCATCTCAGCCCTTAGTGCTTCCTTAAGCATGAGCGCGTACGGCCCTACAAGGAAACCATTCTCGAAGGGCTGAGCCCCCGCACCCTTAAGGATCTCCTCAACCTCGAGCTTTGTTGTGATGTAGTATGTTTTAAGCTGACTTAACTCGAACCTATTCTGCACGGCTAATCCCGAGGCCATTAACACGTGGGAAATTCCCTTTCTTTCAAAGTAATCTAGTAGTACCCTAGATAAAGCAGGGAAAGCCTGTGGTGGAGGCATGAATTCGCTATACACCACCAGTAGGTTATCTGAAGCAAAGATCCTTATCGGTAACCTGATTTCTTTTTTACTTATGACTGCTATCGGGGGTAAGTAAACATACGAGTCCATACCTCCTACTTCTTTCAGATTAAGGACCTTTATCAGGTGACTAGCCCCAATAACGCCTACTAACCCTGTATCAGGCATGGCAAGTAGTGCGTATGCGGGTTCCTTCATTCTGAAGCATTCGTATTCTGTAAGTTTAAATTCACCGAAGTCAACCTCCCTAAACATACCTATTAACCCCCGAAATTACTACTGAGTCAAAGCCTAATAACGGGAACCTCTACAATAATGTTGGTTTAAGGGAATAAATATCAAGAGGGTGTTAAGGGAGGATGTTAAGGATCACGCTCTTCTTATGTGTGTTGCTGGTAGCGTTGATACTTGTCTCCTCTGCTATTATTGTATATGCTGAATCAGCATTACCTAACGCTCGCTGCGTCTACAGGCTTGATTACAGGGGAATGGCAGACGTAACAGTTATTGTTAATGCTACCGGCCAAGATTATGTAAAGCTAAACCTTGAACCTGGTT
>JAMOOZ010000242.1 GCA_027064885.1 Desulfurococcales archaeon | reverse complement strand
TAGGGTATGTCGTTGAGCTCGTCAATTGCGTCGTAGTAGGAGGTAATGTTATTCACGTACTTACCTACTGCCTCTTCCTTCAGATGCGGGTAGGCTTGCTTGGCTTCGGGGCTTCCGGCGTTAATTCCTATGACTGGGAGTATCGTTCCATTGCCTCCCAGCGCTGAGGCACCGAATTTCCTTTGAGCGCGTTGTCAGCCTTCATTGACTCAACGTTCGCTGATAGGAACAATGTTCCCCCGTACTTCAGCACCTTATCGAGGTTCATGGTTAGCGATGTCGGGAGTATTAAGGGGCGACCACCTGCACGGCGATGACGGCCTTCGAGTGCTTTGCGACTAGTTCGCCGCACTCATATCTCGCACCCCATCATACTGTTCTCCAATATGTTTCTTTTAGACATATTGGTTAGCGAACTCTTAATAAGGTTTTACCCGTAAGTAACTTGTGAAGGGGAGTGATGCAAACGAGTAACGCTTCCCTCAGGAAAAGCATTGTGAAGGAAGTCTTCACAACCCCCGGCAAGAACCTCATACTAATTATACTGGCGGTTAAGGGAGAGATGCACGGTTATGAACTACTCAAGGAAATAGAGAGCCTCACCATGGGTTTATGGAGGCCCTCCCACGGCCACCTATACACGCTACTCAACAAGATGGTTGAGGAGGGTCTCCTCAATGCTAAGGAGGAGTTTAGGGGCAGGATAAGGAGGGTTAAGTACACGTTAACTAAGAAGGGCTTAGAGCGCTTAGCGATAGCTAATGAAGTACTCCTAAGGATACTGTACAACATAGTTAAAACACAAGAATTACTGCGCGTGAAACTCAAGGAAATGATGGAGACCCAGCAACCCCAGATGCCCAAGGAGGTAATAGAGGATTACCTAAGCCTCCTAAAGCAGATAAGGGAAATCCTAGATGACAGGATCTCCTACCTAGAAGAGAGAGCGTTAAGGGGCACATAACTCAAGGGTAAGGAAAGAGGTTCCGGTTTTAAATGTAATTCGCTGTCCCTTACATAGCGTAGTATACGGGAGCGAAAAGTGAGTGTAGTTAACCCCGCCCCCCGAGCCCTGGCTTGCTGCGCGTACACCGCAGCATTCTTCGCGGTTACGGCAGCGCTAGGGATAGCTGAGGGAGCGTCAGTGCTCGGCTGGTGCGGGCTCACCGGCCTGGTGATTCTGGCGTCAGCGATGCTTATCGACCACCCGTACGCTGCGTTCGCCGTGATAGCGTCGTACTTAGTTACGTCGTCAGTGGCTGCCGTGCTCGGTGATCTCCTTCATGCGGCTGCTGGTATGAGTGGTACTGCCCTCTACCTTGCCGCGATCAAGGCGGTGGAGACTGAGGCTGGTTGGGAG
>JAMOOZ010000241.1 GCA_027064885.1 Desulfurococcales archaeon | reverse complement strand
CCGAAGTTACGGTATCATTTTGCCGAGTTCCTTAACCGAAGTTCTCCCAAAAGCCTTGGTATACTCTACCCGTCCACCTGAGTCGGTTTGCGGTACGATCTACAATACCCTCCACGCGAAGCTTTTCTTGGAAGCCTGGAATCAATCACTTTATGAGCCGTACGGCTCTCGTACTCACCTCTCGGCCTTAAGGGAACGCCTTTATTCGTACATTCCCGGCCTACCGGCTTGAACCACCACTCCGTCTCGGTGGCTGACCTATCCTTCTCCGTCCCTCCTCGTTTCAACAGGTATCATAGGGGTGGGAATATTAACCCACTTTCCATCAACTACGCCTTTCGGCCTCGCCTTAGGATGTCGCCTAACCCCGGGAGGACAACCCTGCCCCGGGAAACCTTGGACTTACGGCCAGAGAGATTCTCACTCTCTTATCGCTACTCATGCCGACATACTCACTTCCATATCGTCCAGCGCGCCTCACAGCTACGCCTTCAGCCAACATGGAACGCTCCCCTACCGCTGAAATAAATTTCAACCTACGTCTTCGGTATTACACTTAGCCCCGTTACATCTTCGGCGCCGACTCATTAGACCAGTGAGCTATTACGCTTTCTTTAAAGGGTGGCTGCTTCTAAGCCAACCTCCTGGCTGTCTAAACGCTTCAACTTCCTTTCCCACTTAGTGTAATTTAGGGACCTTAGACGGTAGTCTGGGCTGTTTCCCTCTCGACTACGGATCTTAGCACCCGCAGTCTGCCTCCCGTGAATCCACACACGGCATTCGGAGTTTGGTTGGGGTTGGTAGGCTGGTAGGCCCCCTAGCCCATTCAGTGCTCTACCTCCGCGTGCTTCAAATCACGAGGCTATACCTCAATATATTTCGGGGAGAACCAGCTATCTCCGGGTTTGGTTAGCCTTTCACTCCTATCCACAGCTCATCCGAGCATTTTGCAACATACAACGGTTCGGTCCTCCAGTTGGTGTTACCCAACCTTCAACCTGGCCATGGATAGATCACCCGGTTTCGGGTCTACGACACTGAACTATGCGCCCTATTCAGACTCGCTTTCGCTTCGGCTCCGCTTCCACTTAACCTCGCTCAGTATCGTAACTCGTCGGCCCATTATGCAAAAGGTACGCCGTCGCCCACTTGGGGCTCCGACAGCTTGTGTATACACGGTTTCAGGTTCTATTTCACTTCCCTCCCGGGATGCTTTTCACCTTTCCCTCACGGTACTTGTTCACTATCGGTCGATAGGGAGTATTTAGCCTTGGATGATGGTCCACCCGGATTCAGACAGGGTTCCTCGTGTCCCGTCCTACTCAGGTATCTCCTCGCGCTCCTTCCAGTTTCGCCTACAGG
>JAMOOZ010000240.1 GCA_027064885.1 Desulfurococcales archaeon | reverse complement strand
GGGTTCAGCTTTTTTACTGTAGACGTATCAATAAGGAATGAATTGAAAGTTCTCCTCACCTAATGCGTCAATTATCAACATACGTATAGGTATCAATAAGGAATGAATTGAAAGACGAGCCGCGCTTGTACTTAGTTGCCCTACCCCTCCTGTATCAATAAGGAATGAATTGAAAGATAGTAACGAACACTAGCAAATGGTTGGCTACGTTAGGTATCAATAAGGAATGAATTGAAAGATCATCGGGTTGATATTCGTGCTTGCGTTGCTGGGTGTGAGTATCAATAAGGAATGAATTGAAAGTTACATACTCTTATGTTCTTGCTGTCAGTAATCTTACAAGCATACCGGGTAGACGGTATTTTTATTTTTGATAATTGTTGTTATGATAATGGTGGTTATCATAACTGGATTTGTTGATAGGGAGGAGGAACTTAGGGTGTTGAGGGAGAGGTTGCGGAGTGATAAGTTTGAGTTGGTGGTGATTTATGGGAGGAGGCGTGTGGGTAAGACTAGGCTTGTGTTGGAGTCTGTTAGGGGGTTCAAGTATGTGTATTATTTGGCTGTTGAGGGTGATAATCTTAGGTACTTTAAACGGGTTGCTTCTAAGGTTGTCCCGGAGTTAAGGTATTCTATGGAGGATTGGGAATCCTACTTTAATTTCTTGAAGAATAAGATAGTGATTATTGATGAGTTTCCTAACATTATCAAGGAGGACCCACGGGCTGTTTCAGTGTTTCAGCGTGTTGTTGACACTATCCTTAAAGGAACTAAAACGAAAGTCATCCTGCTGGGCTCCTCAGTCTCAATGATGAGTAGTAAGGTGCTGAGCTACAGGTCCCCACTCTACGGGAGGAGGACAGCATCAATTAAGTTGGGCCCGCTGAAGTTCCATTACTTAAGGAGGTTCTTCCCTCATGCTAGCTGGGAGGAGCTAGTTGAGATTTACGGACTAACGGATGGTATGCCTTACTACATTGAGAAGGTTAGAACCCCCTTCTGGAAGTGGTTGGAGGAGGAGTTAAGGAGGCCCGACACCTTCCTAAAGGATGAGGTAGATTTCCTAATGAAGTACGAGTTCAGTGATGCCTCAACATATAAGAAAATACTTGAGGCTATAGCGTTCGGTAAGAACACCCCTAAGGAAATTAGAGAGTACTTAAGGATGAGGCACTCCGACATAATGCCTTACCTAAGAAAATTAATTGAAGCGGGCTTCATCGTTAGGGAGGTGCCAGTAACCGAGGGCCCTAAGTCTAAGAGAGGTAGGTACTACATAGCCGATAACTTCACGGCGTTCTGGTTCCGCTACATATACCCGAACCTATCAGCAATAGAGGAAGGAATATTCAGCATGAACGAGGTAAGAGA
>JAMOOZ010000239.1 GCA_027064885.1 Desulfurococcales archaeon | reverse complement strand
GCCTGCAGTCTATGGCTTTTATATGGGGTTTCCGGTACCGGTATCAATAAGGAATGAATTGAAAGTGACGCCGACCTACAGATAATGGACAGTAACGGCAGTATCAATAAGGAATGAATTGAAAGTGCTAGTCATCCGCAGGAGGAGCATGCACCGTTAGGTGTGTATCAATAAGGAATGAATTGAAAGCGTCATCGCCCGCCACCCTCACCGCCCTCATGGGATGAGGTATCAATAAGGAATGAATTGAAAGATATCATCGGCTACAAACCAGAACTTCGGCACCGCTGTATCAATAAGGAATGAATTGAAAGTGGTGTGCTGCTTCCGGATGAAGTATCCGGTGTGTGGGTATCTGGTGTTCGTGGTTTTGTTGGTGTGATTTCTCTTAGTATAGTTGTTTATATAGTTGATTAGGAGACGTTTTGATGGGGGTGATTTTGAGTTCCCGTGGTTTGTTTCTATTAGTGCTTGTTTTGCTGGTTGTGTTAGCTGTTGTTGTGGGGTTCCCGTCCTTTAGTGGTTTTACGTTGGGTCTTGTTAGGGTTGAGGTTGAGTATGTGAGTAGTGTGGGTGTGGGGAGTTCTTCGTTGAGCTCATCATTAACTAATGTGAGTACCGTGTTGAGTGTTAGTGACGGGAACATTTGAGGGACTTGGGGACGTTCGTGGTACTAGATCGTGGTGGCGAGTTCTATTCTAGGGTTTCCGCGGTGTTGGGGGAGTATGGGGTGTTTAGTGTTGAGCGTGTTGGGTCGCTTGAGGATTTGATGTCGCTTGGTGGGGTGAGGGTTATGATAGTGTACCTTGATAGGGGAACTGCGGCTGCTTTGCTCTCCAACGAGGGCTTGATTAGTAGGCTTCGTGAGTACGCTTTGAATGGAACCTACGTCATGTTCGCGTTCCGCAGTGAGGACTTTGGGTTAGCTAGTAAGGTTTGGGAGAGGGTTTATGGTGAGCCGTTCCCGTATAAGAGCGGTGAGCTCACGATAACTAAGGTGATGAGTAGCGGGCGGGCAAGCTACTTCACTGAGAAGAACTTCTTCGTAGAGGGGCAGACGTACAAATACATTAACGGGCACCGCGTGACGGTGGGTGTGGGCGGGGCAGGATTGTATAAGGATCCAGGCAACCTAAGCAAGGCAATGAACGATGCTTTGGAGGGTATGTTGAAGAGCCTAGTCTACACGGAACTCACCCTAACTAAATAGTTAAGGACTTATTGCGGGTTAACTCCCTAGTCCAGGTAACGTAATTAGCTCGCACGCCAATGTGTGGTTAGGTGGTTTGCGGTGCCCGGAATGCTTCCGGCTAGGGTGGGGGACTTATACTGGTTCTTAGTTACTTAGCCTTCTCATCATCCCTTGTAGGCTTCACG
>JAMOOZ010000238.1 GCA_027064885.1 Desulfurococcales archaeon | reverse complement strand
ACAGAGCTTACGCCCACCACCCAACCAAACCACCACGAACTAATTCAAGAGAACAAAGCATAACACCACCTGCTGAATCAGGCCGCGAGGACGATATCAGGTCGTGCCCCGCCAAGCGCGTGTTGCTTCATTAGTCCGTGTTCGCTGATATCGGTTTGGGTTGGTGGGTGTTGCTTATTAGTTTGTTAGTTCTTAGTATGATACTGGTGGTATGATACTGTGGGTATGTTTGTTAGGAGGGAGGAGCTTGAGTGGTTTTTAAGGGGTGTTGGTGGGCGTAGGTTGCTTTATGGTAGGAGGAAGACTGGTAAGACGTTCTATGTTAGGCGCGTGCTCCGTGATTACGACTACTTCATCGTTAGGAGGGGAGGGACTTTCTACGACCCCATCAACAATGAGGAGTTGAGCCTCACCGCCTTCCTTAGGGTCTGTAAGGGTGGGGGTGTCGTTGTTGATGAGTTTCATAGGGCTGACCCGCGCTTCTTCGACGCCCTACACGCTGGTGAGTGTGGTGAGGACTTAATCCTGATCACCTCCACCCTCCATTACTTCAGGAGGTTTGTGGAGGATCCTGAGGCCCCGCTCCTAGGCCTCTTCTCGAGCCTAAGGGTCGGTCTGGTTTCCCCGTTAGACCTCCTCCGCCATGACTGGGGTGTTGAGGCTAGTAAGGAACTCATCGAGACCCTAACCCTCTACCAGGAGCCAGCCCTCATAGGCAGGGGGTTGAGGGAAGCGATCCTTACCGGGAGGGAATTCACCACCGCCCTCGTAGGCGAGGTTCTCGACGAGGAGGACGTTACTTACACGAGACGCTTCCACGCAATCCTCGAGGCGGTCGCGTCCGGCAAGGACAGGCTAACCGAGATAGCCGCCTACGCACACTCAAGGGGCTTGACCCCCACCCCAAGCACCTCACACATAGTTAAGTACGTGAACGCCCTAACACGCGTAGGCCTCCTAGAGAGGGTCGAGGTATGGGGCAGGAGGAAAGGGAGCAGGTACAGGCACGCATCACCCCTAACCGACCTAACCTACTACCTACACGCCAAGTACGGATTCCTCGACACCCCAGCAACCTGGGGATACGTGGAAAAAGTGGTAAGGGAACGAATACCCACGCTAGTGGAGCGCTTCACCGAACGCCTCCTAGCCGAAGCCCACGGACTCAAACCCGTAAAGATCCTCGAACCAGAAATAGACATCGCGTTAACACGCTTCAAGAAAATAGCCCTCGTAGCAGAAGTAAAGTGGGTAAGTAAGCTCAAGAAAGAAGACGTGAGGAAGGCTGAGGAGAAGCTAAGCAGGTTCCCCGAAGCCCGCAAAATACTCATAGTACCTGACGCCACCACAACCCCGGAAACATGGCTAGAAATAATG
>JAMOOZ010000237.1 GCA_027064885.1 Desulfurococcales archaeon | reverse complement strand
GGTCTTCAGTGGTAGCTCCTGGGCGTTCGGGTGTGTCTCTAGGTACTCCCTGACAGTTGTTGTCTTAAGCACCCCCTGCTCCTGGTACTGCTCCAGTGCCGAGTAGAGAGCGTTGAGGAACTCGTCGCCGAACTCTGGGTAATGCTCCCAGGGGTTCTCGCCGTCTAGGGCTATCACGACTAGGTGCCCGCCGCCAACCGAGTCCTTTATGCTGAGGATCCTGTTGATAAGGTCATCAACTGCTTGCTGTGTATCCCACTTCGAGTAATCGAAGCTTATCAGGTTACTGAGGTCAGTGTCCCTGAACACTACGTAGATGCTCTCGTTACCGATCTTAGCCAGCCAAGGTGAGTAGATCCCTGTCGACGGCGCGCCGGACTTCAGGAGTATGTCCCTATCGGTTACTGTCCAGCTGAACCCCTCCTCAGCGAATACCCTGAGCACGTCCTGATTAACTGCTTCCTCAGCAGGCCACACACCTGCAGGCGTGTAGTTGAATACTCCGCGGAAAAGCCCTATGCTCCTCTTGACATGCATCCTTAGGTCGTCTGACCAGCCGAAGTCCGTGATTATCGGTGCTAGTGGGTGACTGTAGGGCACGGGTATGAGCTCGGCCTGCCCCTTCGATGCCAGTTCTGAGTAGATACTGTATATCTTCCCCATTATGTCTAGCTGAGTGTTCAGCACAGCTGCTAGGTCGTCGCGTGTAAAGTGTATGTCGGGGTTGGTCAAGGCTTCTTGCCTTAGCTGGTATATGCTCGGGTACTCCTCCCTAAGGACCTCGGGGTCTATCCAGAATAGGTTGAAGAGTGTTGCTAGGTCGAGGAAGTCTTGATCGCTGAACTCCGCTACTACTGCCTGCTTGTACTCCTCCTCAGGCAGGGAGACGTATTTGCTGAGGGCCGTCCTCGCCTTATCCCTAAGCTCTTTGAACCTCGGCACGACCTCCACGATCCTCGCCCAGTTTATGTCGAAGAACCCTCCAGGGATCTGGAGCATGGAGAACTTCTCATCGACGCTGAGCTCTTCACCATTAGCCAGCTTCAACGAGATCTCCTGCCTAACGTCCTTCATACCGTTGAGGTAGTCACCTACCTGGACTATTAGGGAGCCTGAGAACGTGAAGGTAACCTTGATGTCCGGGTACTTCGACAATATGTACGCCATCTTGTAGTAGTTACCGACGCTGTGCATCCGTACCCACGGCAGTATGAAGTACGTGCCGTCTGCGCTGTAGTACCAGGGCTGGTGGTAGTGCCATATGAAGGCCACGTAGAGGGGTTCGCTGGATTGCTGGGCCATGCCGGCGATCGGCGCCGCGATTGAAGCAATAACCAGGGTGATCAGTATAGCTATTAATGCTTTCTTAAGTGCGCCCAAGT
>JAMOOZ010000236.1 GCA_027064885.1 Desulfurococcales archaeon | reverse complement strand
CTTAACGTCAATCCAATGGATGTATAGCTTCCTACCCTTCTCATCCACAGCAACAGTTACCGTGCCTGGCGTATTTGTGACCGAGTTAGCCACCGTGAGTACGCTATACTCACTTCTTAAGTCGTAGGGAACCTCAACGAACCCCGGATTTATTGGGAGTGATGGACTTAACGCCCTCCGTGCGACATCCAGGTGAGCCCTAACCTCGTAAATAATGAAGTACTTTAATGCATACTTGATGAGGTATGCTAACCTGCTTATGTTAAGTTTCCTTGAATCCCTCACTAGAATGCCGTACGTTAAGGCAGAGACGCATATCGCAGCCACCGCACCGAAGACTACGTCAGTAATTGACAGGCTACCAGCTAGCATTAAGTATATTGCGAAGAGCAAGAGCGCCGTGATTACGTACGCTTTAGCCTTCCCCATCTAGCTCACCTCTTCTAACGCGGATCACTTCGCCGTAGTCTAAGGTACCGTAGAGGGAATGGATACGGATCGCGAGGAAGAGGAGGAAGGCAGTTATCGCCAAGTTAATGACTATAGCTGTTATGACTAACGCTTGGGGCACGGGGTCTACTGCTGTCTCAGCGAATCTCCTCAGCACCTCCTTGCTTGGGTTTAAAGTGGGGAGTACGGGAGGCACCACGTTTGTTGATGCCCTGAACCCTAGAAGTATGGCGAAGGTGTTTACAGTATCCCCAACTATTGTGAGGGCTATGACCTTCTTAATAATGTTTCTCTTAGCTAAGACTCCATAAACCCCTACGACCGCCGTGGCTATTAGGGTGATAAAGGACGCAACGTAGATGACGTAAGCAACGCTAATCAAGTGTTCTCACCTCTCTCCATAAACTTGTCCATAAAGTACAGGACTATGAACACCATGACGAACTCCATCCCAACAACTAGGAATTCAGCAACGTTCAGGTAGAGTAGGGAACCACCTAGGAAGAGCGGACCTAAGAACGCTGGGTATCCTGGGAACTTAGAGTAGGGCTTAAACTGATTCTGAAGGACGAAACCATAATATATCAGCGGCGACAGCACAACCAGGGCTAAGGCTAACAGTCCTAAGCTTCTGAGCGTCGCTGAGTTAAGGAACTTAAAGCCCATGCTCATAATCCTCTTCGTGGAGTACGCTGCTATCATGAGTAGCGGGGCTATTGCGAAGGTTGAGCCTCCTGCGAAACCTCCTCCCGGGGTTATATAACCGTGGAGTGCGATGTTAACTGAAGTAATTAGTATTAATGTGAAGAGTATCTTTGATGCTGCCTTAACGACCACGGTTAATCCTTCTCTCTTCTTTAATTCCTCAACATTCTTCCTCTTCAGTAGGTTGGTGTAGCCAAGCGCGACGCACCCAGCTACGGCAGCGTAAAGCACGGT
>JAMOOZ010000235.1 GCA_027064885.1 Desulfurococcales archaeon | reverse complement strand
CACCTCGGCGAAGAGGTTGATGTGCTCCAAAAGCCTTCACGGCCTTAGTGACAACCTCCTCAACGTTCTCAGGGTATTCACTCTCTACCACCTCCTCCACATGAACTTCCTTACGCTGCTTCTGCTTCACCATCCCTCTAGCCAGCAGCACGCCATACATTATTGCCTCCGGCTTAGGTGGACATCCAGGCACGTAAATCGTTGGTGGCCTAGGAATCCCTATAGACTCAAGCATGTTGTAAAGGGCATTGATCCCGCCCACTACATTGTACGAGTCATGCCATATACCTCCGCCACAGGCGCAAGATCCACACGCAACAACAGCCTTAGGGTTAGGGACGGCCTTTAATGCCTCGATAACGTATGGTAGTGCTTGGAAGGTGACGGGCCCTGTGAAGACTATGACATCAGCATGGAGAGGTGATCCCACTAGCTTAACACCGAGTCGTTCGACGTCCTGCGTTGGGGCAAAGATATTAAGTACCTCAATATCGCACCCATTGCATGACCCGGAATTCAGGTGGAAGACCCAAGTACTCCTCCCAAACCACGGCTTCACGATGCTCACCTCCTAGCGAAACCCACGAAGTATGAGGAAATTTTCTCCCTGCAGTTAGGGCACACGTATGCCAAACCCCTCAAGTTCGTTGGCAGTGATTCAGCTACCTCCCTAACCTCCCTTAATGTTGCGTAGGGTCTACCGCAGACAGCACACTTAGCCATGACTAACTTAACTTCCTGGACTAGATCCTCGGTGCTTAAGGTGGCTAGCTCGAACTCCTTCGTTAACTTAATGGCGTTGAATGGGCATACCTCCTCACATCTACCGCAGAAAATACAGCGTCCAAGGAACAAGCTAATGACGCGGTAGTGTCCTTCATCACGTAGCGTTAACGCGTTGGGGGGGCATGCATTAACGCATGCGCCGCACCCAACGCATTTCTCAGGGTCTATTACTGGCTTACCCCTGAAGCCTTCGGGAACCTCTAGGGGTTCCCAGGGATATGTCTCGGTAACGACATGCTTACCCAGACCCTCAACTAATACCTGTAACCTACCCATGATTCTCCTCACCCCCTACGTTAGGGTTCTTTCAAATAGCTTCACATGTTTCTTTGCCCCGGTTTTCACGTCAACTACTAGCACGTGATCTGTGCAGGAAAAGCAAGGATCTATGCTAGCTATTATTATTGGTGCGTTGGCTAGCCTCTCACCCTTAAGCATTGAGGGAACCGTTGCTAGGTTGTTGTAGGAAGGTGCTCTCGGCTTCCACCTATACAGCTTGTTTCCCCTACCCGTAATTATGAGGTGAACGTCCTCACCCCTGGGAGCTTCCGTTGCCCCCACGCCTACCCGTAATGGCGGTATGTCACCGTACTCGGCCATTAGCTCGCCTTCAGGAA
>JAMOOZ010000234.1 GCA_027064885.1 Desulfurococcales archaeon | reverse complement strand
TTACCCTCCTCTTTTCTTTCAGCGGTACGTCCCAAATTATGGGTCCATGGGGCTGCATATAGGGTAGGATAAGGATCCTTACATTGTATTTCTCCGCGAACATAATATACTTCTTCGCGGTGTCTAGATTGTGTTTGGTGGAGTACATGTATACGTTTCCATGGACTATACCTAGGTATCCTAGCCCGGAGTCCTCCTCACCCAGCCGTAGTACCTTGATCTCTGCACACCTCTGCACGGATAAAGCTGGTATCTACCCCCAGTACCTTTTCATTGAGCTCCTTGAATAAATCGTTAAGCACCTCCTGATAATCCTTCTTACCCTCCTCGATCATCTTCATCGTCTTCTCCAGCTCACTCGTAACCTCTACACTCACGACATCGCCGTAATACTTGGTGAGGAACTTATATGCTTCGATACCCCTAGGTGTCGGTAGAAGGGCTTTAACACCTTTCGTCACCGATACATACCTCCTATCGATCAGTGTCTGAATGATCTTTGCATATGTGCTCGGCCTACCGATACCGACCTCCTTCATCCATCTAATAACGTCATGATACCTTGCGAGCGGCGGCCTCAGCTCCCTAGCCTGCTCGACGACGTATTCTCCCGGCTTTATGGGGACTGCTTCCTCCCTCCGTATAACTGGGTAGAACTGGTTGAAGCCTTCATCGATTATCCTGCTTATCCACTCGATCTCCTTCGTCAAACCATCGATCCTTATCGATAATACTTGTTTCTCGACGGTCATTGGCTTGACCTGGCTCGCAATAAACCTATTGAATATTAGGCGATATACTTCTAGGTGTCTCCGGGTAAGCGGACGAACAAGTACAATCGCCCCCTCCCTGATCAACTCTGCTAGGCGGTCTGCATCGATGGGCCTAGTAGGCCTGATCGCCTCATGTGCTCCCCCGGCACCCCATGTCCTGGGGCGGAACACCTCCTTATACCTATCACCGTACTTCTCCTCGAGGTACTGCCGGGCAATACTTATACCCGCATCGCTCACCCTCGTACTATCCGTTCTATGATAGGTTATAAGACCCAGCTCGAAGAGCTCCTGAGCAATCTCCATTGTCCTCGTCGTGCTCAAGCCGAGCCTTATGCTCGCCTCCTGGAGCAGGGTGTCAGTGGTGAAGGGCGGCGGTGGATTCACCTGGTCCTCGTACCTCTTGGCCTCAGACACGTATACCTTCCTGCCTAGGAGGTCGTCCGGCTTCTTCAAGCCAAGGCTATCGATCTCCTCCTGGCTTAATTCGAGCCTTAGATAGACTCCATTAACGGGGACGAGGGCTAGGAAGCGTTGTAGCCCATACTTCCTCGGATTATGGTTTTTATCGAACTGTTCTATGATGAAGCCTAGTACCGGTGTCTGCACCCTGCCAGCGCTTAGATTCCGGTTC